>JACQHU010000038.1 GCA_016198805.1 Armatimonadota bacterium | reverse complement strand
GGGGTCAGGAGCGTGATCTCGAACGGCTGGCCATCCTTGCGCAGCACGCCATCGGGCCCCGGGCGCCACCCGGCTTCGTTCATGAGCGACTTCGCCCGGTCAACGTCATAGGCCCAGGACCCGACGGGCGAGTAGCCGGCGGTAAACGGCGAGAGCGGCGAGTCGATGGGCGTCGCATAGTCCTTGAAGATGGCCTTGATCACCGGCCCCCGGTTCACCGCGTAGTTGAACGCGTGCCGCACGCGCACGTCCTGGAAGAACTTCCGGTTCAGATTAAAGGCGAACCCAAACGTCCGCAGTGCCGGGCGGGCGACGACCTCGATAGCGGGATTCCCCTGTAGCTGCGCCACATTTTCCGGCGGGATCGCGTTGATCACGTCCACCTGGCCGGACTGCAGCAGCGCGATCCGGGTGGTCGGATCCGGGACGTGCCGCAGGATGATGCGGCTGAACCCCGGCCGGCCGCCCCAGTAGGTATCGTTGCGTCGCAGCACCAGTTCGGTCC
The DNA here is from genome assembly GCA_016198805.1 of Armatimonadota bacterium. Lineage (GTDB taxonomy): Bacteria > Sysuimicrobiota > Sysuimicrobiia > Sysuimicrobiales > Humicultoraceae > JACQHU01. Next base: position 9,138 of record JACQHU010000038.1, on the reverse strand, counting down.
CGGTATCGAGCCGCTCGAACATATACGGCCCTGTGCCGACCGGCGCCCGCGCGAAGCCCTCACCCAAACGGCGCACCGCGGCCGGGCTCACGATGCCGCCCGAGCCGTGGGCCAGGGTGGAGAGCAGCGCGCCGTAGGGTTTCTGCGTGGAGATCGCGATGGTGAAATCATCGATCTTGCGCACCGCGGTGAGCGGATCCCACAGCGGCCGGTTCGACCGGTTCGTGGCCACATCGATCTGCCGCTGGATGTGGAAGACGGCCGCGTCGGCGTCGAACGGCCCCCCGTCGTGGAAGGTCACCCCGCGGCGCAGCCGGAACGTCCAGGTCAGCCCGTCGCGCGAGACCGACCACTCGGTGGCCAGCTGCGGGACGATCTGCATCTTGTCGTTGAACCCCACCAGGTTGTCGTAGACGAGGAACATGGCCTCGTAGCCGGCGGGGTAGACGGTCCCAATGGACGTCCCCGCGGTGTCCATGGCCGTGATGGGCACGTTCTGCGCATAGACCAGCGGCCGGTCGGTCTGCGCGCCGGCAGACCACGGCAGCAGCAGCGCCGCCATGACCAACGTGACGATCGCGCGTGTCCTCATACCCTTCCCCCCTTGTACCAGTTTCTCTGACATGAATTCTCGTGCCCCCCGCTCCGCGCGGTCTCGTTGACGCCGCGCGCCGCGTCGTTCAGTCCCTCCCTCCGATGTGCTGGACGAGCGCCCGGCTCTGCGCGAACAGCGCCGGCTGGCCGCCCGTGTGCACGAAAACCACCGTCACACCCTGCGGGACCATCCCGCGCCGGATGTGGTCCAGAAGCCCGGCGGCGGCTTTGCCCGTGTACACGGGATCGAGGAGGATCCCCTCGCGTCGCGCAAAGGTCAGGATGGCGTCCATCCCTTCGGGCGTCGGGACCCCGTAGCCCGGCCCGATATACTCAAACGTCGCCTCGATCTCGTCCGGTGAGACCGTGACCGGGAGGCCCAGCAGCGCGGCGGTGTCGTTGGCCACCTGCGCGCCGTACTGCCACGGGTCCTCGTTGCTGGTGGACGCGACGCCGACCACCCGGACCGGCAGCCCCAGCGCCTTCTTCGTCAGCGACAGCCCGGCGAGCCCCTTGCCTCCCGACGAGATGTAGATGTGGGCGGGACGGCGGTCGTGCGGTTCGAGCAACTCCAGGATCTCCAGGAAGTTCTCGACGGTGGCCAGCGCCGCGGCCCGGGCAAACATCGTTCCGTGGTTGAGGCTGAACGGCGTGCGGCCTTCCGCGCGCAACTCGGCGACCACGTCCCCGACCGCGCGCTCGAGATCGTGGTAGGCAGGGAGGTCGACGATCCGCACCTCCGCGCCCAGGATCAGGTCGCACAGGAGGTTCCCCTGCACCTCGTCGCCGACGGTGCCCCGCAGCACCAGCACCAGCGGCAGACCGAGCATGTTGGCGGCGGCGGTGGTCTGCCGGGCCGAGTTCGAGGTGATCTCGACGCCGAAGACCAGGATGTCCGCGCCGCTGGAGGTGGCCTCGGCCATGCGCCATTCCAGGTTGCGCACCTTGTTCCCGCCGAACGCGGGGCCGGTCAGGTCATCGCGCTTGACCCACAGGTCGACGCCGAGGTCGCGCGAGAGGTTGGGGCAGCGCTGAATCGGTGTGGGCAGCATGGCCAGATGCACCCGCGGGATAGCCGCGATCCGGCTTCGGAGATCGGCCGCGGTGTAGACTGCCGTGACCATCGTGCACACCTCCTCGCCTGCGCTGCGGCGTCCTGGGCCGCCGCTCAGACCGCCAGCCAGGGATAGCGCGGCTCTTTGTAGAGCCGGCCGAAGTCGATGCCGCTTGCGACCATGAACCCCAGCAACTCCACCATATCACCGTGGATCTCCACCGGGACCGCGTCGGTGCCGGGATCCAGCAGACCGGGCCCGTCGTTGTTGGCCTCCGCCTGGGCGCACCATTCGTGCACCCGGCGATCGACGTCGCGCGAATGCAGGATCTCGCGCCGGTCCAGCAGCAGCGCCAGGGCCGCCTCGACCCCGTAGGCGCCCCAGTTGGAGATGGCCGCCACGATGAGATGATCGGTGACGGCGGCCGGCACGACGGAGCCCCCGCACGGGCACTGGCACCTGACCCCGCGCGGGACGGCCTGATGGACCGTCTCACGGATCATCGCGCACCCGAGTTCGTTGCCGCCGTCGCCGATGCCCACCGTGACGATTCCCTGCGCCCGAGCCCGCTCGAACAGGACATCAACCTTCGCACAGTGGTCGGTCAGCCGGAATCCGCCTGCGCTGTGGTAGTGGCCGTGATCGTTGGCACCGGGGCGCTCGATGGCAATGAGCGCCTTCGGCCGCAGGCGTTCCTGCAGGCGGTCGGCCTCGCGGCCCGCTTCCGTCCAGTCGGTCGGGAAGGCCACCACGGCCGCGGTGGTCGGCAGCCGCAGGGCCTCATCGATCCCGCGCGGATAGAGCCCGGCCCCTCTGACGGCGGCCCGGCACATCTCCAGGTGGATCGCTTCGGTGACGATCACCGGCCGGGCGGCCAGGGCGAGCACCAGCGCGCGAGCCAGCGTGCCGGCGCCGACCGGCCCATCCTGTTCGCCGGAGAACCAGGGATATGTAGGAAGCCCAGTGGCGATCACGACCACGTCACCGGGCTGCACCCGCTCGATCAATTTCTGGGCCACCGACAGGCACAGCGGACCCTCCTGCCTGGCCCGCGCCGCGGCGTAGAGGTCGCCCACCACCCCGCGCCCGGTGATCTCGATGGCGCAGAGGCGGTCGATCGCCTCGCCGACCTTCTGCAGCTTCTCGTCATTCGATGTCATGCGCCACCTCAGGAGCGGTCGACGCCCGGGCCTCCCGGCGCGCTGGTTCACGGCGCGGCCCGCCGCGCCGCAGCCCCGCCTCAGACTCGATGATGAAGGCGAAGGCGTACCGGTCCGGCCGGAAGCGGGCCCGCACGAACTGCGCGGGCGCGCCTTCCGCTTCCACAGCGAACTCCGCTACCAGCACGGGGGCGCCCGGGCGAAGGTCGAGATGCCTGGCCTCCTCCCGCGTGGCGTCGCGTGCCGAAATCCGTACCTTCGCGCGGTCGACGTTGAGTCCGCGGGCGCGCGCCAGCGTGGCGAGCAGGCTCGGGGTCGAGAAGTCGCGCGGCCGCAGGCGCAAGGCCAGCGCGCGCACCAGATACCGATCCTCGACCCACAGCGCCCGGCCGCCGGCCGTCCCGCGGCGGTGCAGCCAGAGCACCTCGGCGTCGGGCGCCAGGTCCAGTGCGTCGGCCACATCGGCGGGGGCCTGGATCCACTCGCGCCGCAGCACCGTGGTCTCGGGGACGAACCCCAGGCGCCGGATGTCCTCCTCAAACCCCAGCAGATCGGCCGGGTTGCGCTCGATCCTGAACTCCGCCGACCGCCGCGTGTCGACGAAGGTCCCGCGGCCGGGGACCCGGTAGATCAAACCCTCCTGGACCAGCCGCTCCATGGCGCGGCGCACGGTGATCCGGCTGACGCCGAGGCGCCGGACCAGCGCTTCCTCGGTCGGCAGCCGCCCCTCGGGGTAGCGGCCGGACGCTACCTGCGAACGGAGCAGCGACTCAACCTGGTAGTAGAGGGGCACCGGCGACTGGCGGGTGACGGAGTTTGTCATAACATTATGCTTTATTAGACCTCGATGGGCAGTTTCCTCTCCACGCGCGGCACCGCGCCCGCGCCGTTCACGCTGCGGGTCCCTTGCTCAGCCCTCTCGTCAATTCTTCCTGGGTGGCGGGGTCCTGGTTGCCGTGGGGGTGGAGACCGGGCTCACGTGTAGCACGGGATGCCGGAGACAGACCATCAGACTCCAGACAAAGATGTCAACGGATTGGAGCACCGCCCGAGGGTCTCTGCGATGCGGGGTTCGCGGTGCTTCCCTCGGCTCCTCCGCCTGTAGTCTGGAGGAAGGGCCCTCGCACCGACGAAGGGACGGATCATGCCGAAGACCACACACGTCATGCTCTCCGAGATCCGCGAACAACCCGCCGCCCTGGCCCGCCTGCTGACCGAGCAGGCCTCCCCCATCGGTGAGATCGTGACGGCGCTGAGGCGGCGCAAGCCGACGCTGGTGGTCTTCGTGGCCCGCGGCACCTCGCACAACGCGGCCATCTACGGTCAGTACCTGGTCGAGACGCTCTTGCGGATCCCCACAAGCACGGCCATGCCCTCGGTGACCACGCTGTACGACCGCACGCCCGATTGGACCGCCGCGGCCATAATCGCCATCTCGCAGTCCGGGCGCTCGGTGGATGTGGCCGAGGTGGTGGCGGAAGCCCGGAAGCAGGGGGCCCTGACGGTCGCCCTCACCAACGACCCCGCCTCCCCGCTGGCCGAGCGCAGCGCGCACGTCCTGCCCCTGTCGGCCGGTCCCGAGCAGGCCGTCGTTGCCACGAAGACGTTCACGGCCTCCCTCGCGGCCCTGGCGGCCCTCGTCGCCGGATGGGGCCAGCACCGGGACCTCGCGCGCAGCCTGCCGCGGCTGCCGGACGTGGTCCAGGGCGTGGTGAACCACGATGCGACCATCAAAGCGCTGGCGAAGAAGCATGCCCGCCGCGATCCGTGGGTGGTGACGACGCGCGGGTACATGCTGGGCGTCGGTGACGAGGCGGCCCTGAAGCTCAAGGAGACCGCCTACGCGGCGGCGGAGTCGATGTCCGCGGCCGAACTGCTCCACGGCCCCATCGCCATGCTCGACAAGAAGAGCACCGTGCTGCTGCTCCTGCCGCCCGGACGGACCCGGCCGGGGTTGATCGACGTCCGGGTGGCGTTGCGGAACCGCGCGGTGCCCACCCTCACCTTCGCCTTCGGCGACGACCCGGGGGACGTGGCCATCAACGCCGGCCTGCCCGAAGCCTTCGCGCCCATCGCGGCGGCGCCCGCGGTCCACCTGTTTGCCTATCACCTCGCGGTCACCCGCAAGCTGGACCCCGACAACCCGCGGGGGTTGAAAAAGGTGACCATCACGCGGTAGCCTGTGGTGGCGCTGGTCGCGTCACCATCGCGCGCGGTCACCATGCGATCCTCTGTCGTCCGGGCCTCCGGACTCACCAAGCGCTACGGCCCCATTCAGGCGGTTGACGGGATCTCGTTCGAGGTCCGCCCCGGCGAGTGCTTCGGCTTCCTCGGCCCCAACGGCGCGGGCAAGACCTCGACGATGAAGATGATTTACTGCGTCCTGCCGCCGACCGCGGGAGACCTCCAGGTGCTGGGCATGGACGTCCGCACCCGCGCCCGGCAGATCAAGGCGCGGTTGGGCGTGGTCACGCAGGACAACACCCTGGATTCCGCCCTATCCGTCCGCGAGAACCTAGTCATCTTCGCGCGCTACTTTGACCTCCCGTGGCGGGAGGCGCGCCGGCGGGCCGACGACCTGCTGGAGTTCGTGGCGCTGGCCGACCGCGCCGACAGCAAAGTCGAGCAACTCAGCGGCGGCATGCGCCGGCGGCTCATGGTGGCCCGGGCCCTGGTGTCCCAGCCCGACCTGCTGGTCCTCGATGAGCCGACGACCGGACTCGACCCGCAGGCGCGGCAACTGACCTGGGAGAAACTCCGGCAGCTCAAGCGCACCGGCGTGACGCAGATCCTCACCACGCATTACATGGAGGAAGCCGCCGCCCTGTGCGACCGCATCGTCATCATGGACCAGGCCCGTGTGGTGGCCGAGGGCGCGCCCGCCGACCTGGTGCGCGCGCACGTGGGCCGGGAAGTCGTCGAGCTGCGGGGGCTCCAGGACGGCGAGGCGATCCTGAAGGTGGTCGGCGATCTGGCTGACGGCCACGAAGCGCTGAGCGACCTGCTCCTGCTCTACACGGCGGACGGCGAAGCGCTGCTGCACCGCATCCGCGAGCAGGGCCTGGTGGTCGAGGCCGCGACCCTCCGCCGCGCCACGCTGGAAGACGTGTTCCTCAAGCTCACCGGAAGGACGCTGCGCGACTGATGATGCTCTTCTCGCTGAAAGGCGCGTACCGGTTCTGGCAGCGCAACGCCTTTATCTTCCGGCGCATCTTCCCGGAGTCGCTCGCGGTCAACTTCCTGGAGCCGGTGATCTACCTGCTGGCCATGGGCTTCGGGCTGGGAGCCTACCTGAGCACCATCGGCGGGCTGCCGTACCTGGTCTTCGTGGCGACCGGGCTGGTCTCCACGGCCGCGATGTTCGGGGCCACGTTTGAGTGCACGTACAACGCTTACGTCCAGATGTATTACGAGAAGGCGTACGACGCCGTCATCACCACGCCGCTGAATGTGGAAGACGTCGTCGTGGGCGAGATCCTCTGGGGCGCCACCCGCAGCGTGCTCTACGGGACGGTGTTCCTGATCGTCGTCGCCGCCTTCGGCGTGGTCCGGTCGCCGCTCGCGCTGCTGATCCCCGCGCTCTTCATGGTCTCCGGACTGATGTTCTCGGTGATCGCCATGACCTTTACCGCCGTCAATCCGAGCATCGACTACTTCACGTTCTACTTCGCGCTGTTCATCACGCCGATGTTCATGTTCAGCGGCGTTTTCTTCCCCCTGGATGCCCTGCCGGCGTGGGTCAGCACGGCGGCCTGGCTGACCCCGCTGTCACACGTGGTGTCCCTGGCCCGGGCGCTGGCGCTGGGGACGGTGGAGGGCCGGCACATGTGGGATCTGGTGTGGATGCTGGTGGTGACTGCGGCTCTGTTCCCGTTGCCGGTCGTGTTGATGCGGCGGCGGCTGGTCAAGTAAGGAGCCAGCCGAATCGCGGGGAAGATAGACGTGGGGGATCTGTACGTGTGCACCTGGGGCACAGGGGAACCGGTCCTGCTCGTCCACGGGAGCGGGAGCTACGGCGAGCGCGTCTGGTCCAATCAGCGCGAACTGGCCGACCACTACCGGGTGATGATCCCTGACAGACGCGGGTATGGCGCCAGCCCGCCGTGTGATCGAAGCGACTTCGAGGTGGACGCAGAGGACATCGCCGGGCTGCTCGAAGACGGCGCGCATCTCGTCGGGTTCTCGCACGGCGGGCTCATTGCGCTGCTGGCCGCGGCCCGCCGGGCGGAGGCGGTGCGATCGCTTACGGTCATCGAACCGCCAGCCGTCGCCATCGCGAGAGGACATCCGCTCGTCGAAGGCCTCATCGAACGCATGCGAACGGTGTACGCGTCCGCGCCCCACATCAGCCCTGATGAGTTCCACAGCGCGTTCAACCGGGCTTTCGGCGTCGCCGGCGAACCGGCCCCGCTCACCCCCGAACTCCGTGCCGGCGTGCAGACGATGATGGTCGAGCGCCCCGCGTGGGAGGCCGACATCCCCGTTGAGAGGCTGGCGGTCGCTGCGTTCCCCAAACTCGTCGTCTCAGGCGGGTGGAGTGCGGTGCTCGAACTCATGTGCGATGCGCTGGCGGAGCAGGTAGTCGCGGCACGGGTCGCCATCAGGGGACGCGGCCACTACGTTCAACACACAGGAAAGCCATTCAACGAACGGCTGGAAGCCCTGTTCAGATCTGCTTCGAGGGCATGAGCATCCGGCATCAGAAGAAGAGTCTCGAGAGCCGATACAGCTCAAGGTCCAGCGGGCTTGTGCCGGCAAGGGCCTCCTCCAGGCTGACGGTCACGATCTTTGTCCCCCGCAGGGCGACCATCACCCCGAAGTGCCCGGCCTCGATGGCCTCGACGGCCGCAACCCCGAGCCGGGTGGCCAGCACCCGGTCGAACACCGTGGGCGACCCGCCCCGCTGCAGGTGGCCCAGCACCGTCACGCGCGTCTCGTGACCGGTCCGCGCCTCGATCTCGCGCGCCAGCAGGGCGCCGACCCCGCCGAGCCGGACATGTCCGAATTCGTCGACGCGGGCGTCCTGCGTGATCTGCACGCCGAAGTCGCTGGGTTTGGCGCCCTCGGCCACCACCACGATGCTGAACGTCCGGCCGCGCGCATGCCGCTGCCGGATGACTTCGCACACTTCCTCAAGAGTGAACGGGACCTCGGGAACCAGGATGACGTCGGCACCCCCGGCGAGTCCTCCGACCCCGGCCACCCACCCGGCGTCGCGGCCCATGACCTCGATGATCATGACGCGGTGATGCGCTTCCGCGGTGGTGTGCAGCCGGTCGCAGGCTTCCATCACGACGTTCACCGCCGTGTCGAACCCGATGGTGTAGTCGGTCCCGGGCACGTCGTTGTCCATGGTCTTGGGGATCCCAACCACCCGGACGCCCATCTTGTGAAGTTTGAGGGCCACGCTCAGCGTGTCATCCCCGCCGATGGCAATCAGGGCATGGATCCCCAACTGCTCCAACGTCTGCAACATGCGGGCGGGCCCGTCTTCGACCTTGAAGGGATTCGTGCGCGATGTCCCCAGGACGGTGCCGCCGCGGGGCAGGGTGCCCGACACGCTGTCGCGGGTCAGGGACACTGTTTCGCCCTCGAGCAGACCCAGCCATCCGTTGCGCACGCCGACGACCTCGTGGTTGTCGGCCAGCGCCCGGCGGACGACGGCACGGATCGCCGCGTTCAGCCCCGGGGCGTCTCCGCCGCCTGTCAGAACTGCGATGCGCACGATCTCCGCCTCCTAGTCATCGCTGTTCTCAGCCCTCGCCGAGGGTTATCCCCACACCCCGGGCGGTGCGGACGAGTTCCCCGTCCGGGGGCACCCTCCTGGGCTCGGCCACGGCCTGGGCGACGGGCACGGCGACTACCTTATCCCCTCGCAGGGCGACCATGTGCCCCAGGCGAGCCTCGGCCACGCACTCCACCGCACGCACCCCAAAACGCGTCGCCAGCAGCCGATCAAATGGAGTGGGGCTCCCCCCTCGCTGGAGATGCCCGAGCACCGTGCACCGGGTCTCGCGGTCCGTCGCGTCCGCCAGGGCGTCCGCCACCCGCTGCCCGATGCCCCCCAGCCTCGGCAGCCGACCGGGGCCGCCCGGCTCCTGGTAGACCGGCTCCCCGCCGACCGGGTGCGCGCCTTCCGCCACCACCATGATCGAAAACGCGCGGCCCCGCCGCGCCCGGTCCTCGATGGCCGCGACCACCGTCTCGAGCCGGAACGGGATCTCCGGGATCAGGACCGAGTTCGCCCCGCCGGCGATTCCGGATTCCAGCGCGATCCACCCGGCGTTGCGGCCCATCGTCTCCACCACCATGATCCGGTGGTGGCTCTC
>JACQHU010000039.1 GCA_016198805.1 Armatimonadota bacterium | reverse complement strand
GCGCAGGGTCGGGCGGTGGTCGTTGCCATGACAGGTGATGCAGAGACGATGGACCCCGTCCTGACCGCCATCAGCACCACGGGCAGCATCCAGGCCCACATGCTGGAACCCCTGGTGGACAATGACGCCGACGGCAAGCTGATCCCTGTGCTCGCCACATCGTGGAGGCTGCTGGACAACCTGACGTGGGAGTTCAAGCTGCGCTCCGGCGTCCGCTTCCACAACGGCGAGCCCTTCAATGCGGAAGCGGCGAAGTTCAGCATCGAGCGGGCGCAGCAGCATCCACGCTCGCTTCAGAAAGTGTACGTGAGCCAGGTGAAAGAAGTCCGGGTCATCGACGACCTCACGCTGCGCATCATCACCACCGACCCGGCCCCGGACTTGGTCGCCAATATCTCTAGCGTCCAGATGCTCCCGCCCCGGTACGCGCGCGAAGCCGGCGACGACGGCCTGGGCCGCCGGCCCGTCGGCACCGGCCCGTATAAGTTCGTGGAATGGGTCCGCGACGAACGGGTCGTCGTGGAACTGTACCCGGGCTACTGGGGGTCGAAACCGCAGGCGCCGCGCGTGACCATCCGGCCGATCCCTGAAGGCGCCACTCGCGTGGCGTCGCTGCTGGCGGGGGAAGTGGATGTCATCGAAAGCCCGCCGATCCCTGACATCCCGCGCATCGCGAGGACCAAGGGCTTCAAGGTGCTGCGCAGACAGGGGCCGAGGCTGATCTTCGTGGCCATGGACCTTCACCGCGACCGGGGCGGGCGGCATCCTGCGGCCAGCCCTGGCCTGCCCGAGGGCGCTCCAAATCCCTTCAAGGACGTGCGGGTGAGGCAGGCGATCTACCATGCGATCAATAGCAAGGAGATCGTCGAGCAGGTGATGGGCGGCGCGGCCGCGCCGGCCGAGCAGATCCTGCCGCCGTTCATGTATGGCTACCACCCGAAGGTCCGCCGGCCGATCTACGACCCGTCGAGGGCGAAGCGCCTGCTTGCCGAGGCCGGCTACCCCAACGGCTTCACGGTGCGCCTGGACGTGCCGACCGACCGCTACGTCAACGACCGCGAGGTCGGGCTGGCGCTGACGGGCATGCTGGGCCGGGTCGGCCTCAACGTGACGCTCAATGGGATGCCGCGCGCGATCTACTTCCCGCGCATGCGGGTGTTCGACACCAGCTTCCAGATGAGCGGCTGGTTGACGTTGATCTCCAGCATCAACTGGACGGCGATGCTCGGCTGCGTTGATCCCAAGACCGGGTACGGGCGCGCGAACTACGGGCGATACTGCAGCCCGGAACTCAACCGCCTGATCGACATCATGAACACTGAGATGGATGAGAAGAAGCGGCTGGAGGTCTTCTACAAGGCCGCGGAATACACGCGTCAGGACGTGGGCAAGATCCCCCTCTACTTTGAGGAGCTGATCCGCGGCGCCAAGGAAGGGATCTCGATGCCGGTCCGGGTCGACGAGCATGTCCGGGCGCAGGAGATCACGTTCAAGTAGGCCAGGAGCCGGCCGTGACGCGGGGGCGGGCCGCCGGGTCCCGCCCCCGACCGTCCTCGCCTTCCTTCGCGCGCCTTCCACGCGATGACCCGCTTCCTGCTCAACCGGCTCGCGCAGATGCTGGGGGTCTTCCTGGTCATCTCGCTGGTCATCTTCATGCTGCTGGTGATGACCGGCGATCCCATCGAGTTGCTGTTGCCGCCCGCGTCCGGTATCGACCAGATCGAGGCGATGCGCCGGCAGCTCGGCCTGGATCAGCCGTGGTACGTTCAGTATGGGAAGTTCCTGCGCAGCGCGCTGCGCGGCGACCTGGGCACCTCCTTCTACTTCCATGAGCCGGCCATCCGGCTGGTGCTGCAGCGCCTCCCGGCATCGCTGGAACTGGTCGTCTGGACCATGATCGTGTCCACCGTGGTAGCGATCCCGCTGGGCGTCATCGCGGCGTCGCGGCCCCACTCCTGGTTCGACCGCGCCGTGCTCATCGGCTCACTGGTCGGCATCTCGGCGCCGACGTTCTGGATCGGCATCGTGCTCATCGCCCTCTTCGTGGTGGCGCTCAACGTGTTTCCTTCGTCCGGACGCGGCAGCTGGGAGCACCTGGTGCTGCCGGTGACGACGCTGGCCTTCTACCGCCTGGCGCTGTTCGTGCGGCTGATCCGGGCCGGGATGCTGGACGTGCTGAGCCAGGACTACATCCGGACGGCGCGCGCCAAGGGTCTCTTCGAACGGATGGTCGTTTACCGGCACGCGCTGAAGAACACCTTGATCCCGTTTGTCACGATCGGCGGCATCCAGATGGGCGGCCTCATCGCGTTTGCCATCGTCACCGAAAAGATCTTCGCCTGGCCGGGCATGGGACGGCTGCTGCTGATTTCCCTCGAGCGGCTCGATTACCCGGTGGTCGTGGCGTACGCCATCGTCACCGCGGCGCTGTTCGTCGTCATCAACCTGACCGTGGACGTGCTGTACGCGTTCATCGATCCGCGCATCCGGTACGAGTAGGGAGCATGGCGCGCACCCTCAGCGAGTCGCAGGCGTCGGCGGTGACTGTGGCACCGAGGCCCGCCCGGCCGGGCGCCTGGGCGTGGCGCTCGTTCCGGACCAGTCCCATCGCCCTCCTGGGCGGCGGCTTCCTGGCCATCATGGTGGCCCTGGCATTGCTGGCACCCGTGCTGGCCCCCTGGGACCCTCAGGCCCAGGAACTCAGCCGCCGGCTGCTGCCTCCGACCTGGTTCGGCGGCGCACACCCGCTGGGGACCGACGGCGTGGGGAGGGACCTGCTGAGCAACATCCTGTTCGGGCTGCGGGTGTCGCTGATCTTCGGGGTGCTGTCGATTGCCATCTCGGTGGTGCTGGGCGTGGGGGCCGGGGTGGCGGCGGGCTTCTACCGGGGGCGCCTGGACGGATTCCTGATGCGGGCGGCCGACATGCAACTCTCGCTCCCGTTCCTGCTGGTGGCGCTGGCCGCCGCGGCGGTCTGGGGCCGGGGGCTCTACAAGCTGGTCATCGTGGTCGGCGTCATCGGCTGGGCCGAGTTCGCCCGTACCGTCCGCGGGAGTACGCTGTCTGTCCGCGAGAAGGAGTTCGTCGAGGCGGCGCGGGCGCTCGGCGCGGTGGATCGCCGGATCATGCTGCGGCATATCCTGCCCAACGTCATGACCCCGGTGATCGTCCTGATTTCTGTGGCATTGCCGCGGGTGATCGTCACGGAGGCCACCCTGTCGTTTCTCGGTCTCGGGGTGCCGCTCACCACGCCGTCTCTGGGTCTGCTGATCGACGGCGGGTACAAGTACCTGTTCAGCGGCGCCTGGTGGCCGTCGATCATGCCGGGGCTGGCCCTGATGTTCCTGGTGGTGGGGATCAATCTGGTGGGCGACTGGGTGCGCGACGTGCTGGACCCGCGGCTGTATCAGCGCAGGTAGTCCTTCAGCAGCAGGCCTTACAATACCCAGGCCCGCTCCTCAGACTATTGACCACGGCTGGGATGCGTAATATACAGTCTTTACTGTATAGGCGGTAAAGACGGGCACGCTGGAGGAGGCCTCCACACTTATGCCGCGCGGGAAGATGGTCTATATCTCCGAGCAAGCACATCGGCGCCTTAAGCTCCTCGCGGCGCGTCGTGGCCGTCCAATGGGAGAAGTCGTTGAGGCGCTCGTGGCGGAGGAACTGGCCGAACTCGCCAATCCCTGGACAGGTCCGGAAGGACTGTGGCTCCAGCAGAAGGCACTCGCCGAGGTGTGGGACGACCCCGCACTCGACGTTTACAACGATGACCGATGATTGAACTCCGTCGTGGCGACGTTGTTCTGATTGCGTTTCCGTTCATCAGCCAGGGCCAGGTGGAACGCAAGCGGAGGCCAGCGGTCGTGGTGCAGGCGGATCGATATGACCAACGGCGCGCCGCAGTCATCATCGCTGCGATCACTGGCACGCACTTGCACACGCAACTCCCGAGTAAGGTTGTGGTGAAGAAGGACAGCCCGGCGGGACGGGAGGCAAACTTGAGGCTCGACAGCGTCGTGGATTGCCAGACCCTGGCTACGGTCCCCCGGACCGAGATTGTCAGCCGTCTTGGAAGGCTCCCCGGGGAGGTCATCGAGCAGATCAACCGTGGCCTCGAGGATGCCCTTGGGCTATCTCCTCCTGTTTCTCACGTATAATGGCCATAGGAACCCACTGATGAGGTGCCCCCATTGGCCCTCCCCGAGTTTCGCAATGAGCCGTTGACCGATTTCACGCAGGAGGCCGGCCGGGAGGCCATGACCGCGGCCCTGGATGAGGTGGGCCGCGAACTCGGCAAGGCGTTCCCTCTGATCGTCGGCGATGAGCGCCTCCGGCTGGACGGCACGTTCACCTCGTGGAACCCCTCGCTGAACACCCAGGCCGCCGCCATCTGCCAGAAGGGCACCCCACGGGAGGTGACCCTGGCGGTGGAGGCCGCCGACCGCGCGTTCCGGTCGTGGAGCCGCGTCCCGGTCGAGGAGCGCGCCGCGGTGCTGCTGCGCGCCGCCGGCCTCCTGCGCCGCCGGAAGTCCTGGGCCGCGGCCTGGCAGGTCTACGAGGTCGGCAAGAACTGGGCCGAGGCGGATGCCGACGTCGCCGAGACGATCGACTTCCTGGAATATTACGCGCGCGAGGCCCTGCGCTACGCCCACGGCCACGAGATGGCGCCGCACATCCAGGAGTTCAGCGAGTACGTTTACCTTCCCATCGGGGTCGTCGCCGTGATCCCGCCGTGGAACTTCCCCCTGGCCATCCCCGTGGGCATGGCGTCGGCCGCCATCGCCGCCGGCAACACTGTGGTGCTGAAGCCGAGCAGTGACTCGCCCGCCAGCGCCTATGTGTTCCATGACGTCATGGAAGCGGCGGGTCTGCCGCCGGGCGTGCTCAACATCGTCACGGGCTCAGGGGGCGACGTCGGGGACCCGCTGGTACTGCATCCCCGTGTCCGGATGGTGGCGTTCACCGGCTCGAAGGAGGTCGGCCTCCGCATCTACGCGCAGGCGGCCCAGGTCCAGCCGGGCCAGATCTGGCTCAAGCGCGTCATCGCGGAGATGGGCGGCAAGAATGCGGTGATCGTCGACGAGAACGCCGACCTCGACGAGGCGGTGGCGGCAGCCGTGGCGTCTGGCTACGGGTTCCAGGGCCAGAAGTGCTCGGCCGGCTCGCGCCTGGTGGTGCACGAGCGGCGCTACCGCGATGTCCTCGACGCCTTCGTCACGAAGGTCCGCGCGCTGCAGGTCGGCCCGGCGAAGGACAACCACCCCGTCGGACCCGTGATCAACGGCCGCGCCATGGCCACGGTCATGGAGTACATCGGCGTGGGCAAGCGCGAAGGCCGGCTGATGGCGGGCGGCGAGCCCGGCGACGGGGAGGGGTTCTTCATCCAGCCCACGGTGTTCGCCGACGTGGACCCGCAGGCCCGGATCGCGCAGGAGGAGATCTTCGGGCCGGTCGTGGCGGTGATCAAGGCGCGGGACTTCGATCACGCGCTGGCCATCGCCAACGGCACCGAGTACGGCCTGACCGGGGCGGTCTTCTCGCGGGATGCCGAACACCTGGCGCGCGCCCGGCGCGAGTTCCACTGCGGCAACCTCTACCTCAACCGCAAGTGCACCGGCGCGTTGGTGGGCGTACACCCGTTCGGGGGATTCAACATGAGCGGCACCGATGCCAAGGCCGGCGGACCCGACTACCTGGGCTACTTCCTGCAGCCGAAGGTGGTGTCGATCAAGCACAGGTGAGGTATACTGGGGAGCACATGGAGCGGTCAGCCGGATCCGACGCCGACTCCCGGCAACCCGCGGTGATGAGCGCGGACGCCGAGTCCCGATTTTCTTTTGCCAAGTTTGCCGCCCATCCGTTCTTCAAGGAAGTCAATGCCTGGCTGGTCGCCCGCGCCGGCATCAGGCCGGGTACCGACGTGGTCGACCTCGGCTGCGGGCCGGGCGCCGTCACCGAGCTCATCCTCCAGCGCATGGGAGTTCCGCCGCTGGGCCGGGTCTTCGCCATCGACCCGTCGGCGTCGGCCCTGGTGCAGGCCGCACAGCGCATCCAGTCGGCGATTGTACGGTTCATCCAGGGAACAGCCGAGCGGATCAACAGCCTGGTCCCGCCGGTGGACACCGTCATCTTCTGCAACGCCATCCATCTGGTGCCGGACAAGGCCCAGGTCATCGGGGCCATCGGCAAAGTGCTGCGCCCTGGCGGCGTCCTGGCGTTCAACACGACGTTCTTCGACGGCGCGTATCCCGGCGACACCTACCGCTTTTACAAGATCTGGGTGCTGCGGGCGATGCGATGGTTGAAGGAACGCGGGTACGGAGTCGCGCGGGGCGTGAAGGCGACCGCGATGCAGTGGCTCTCACCCGAGGAGTACCGCGGCCTGCTGCAGGCCAGCGGCTTCGATGACGCGGAATTCGAGTTCCATGAGAAACGGCTGGCCTGCCAGGCCTGGGAGGATATCAGCGAGTTCTCAATGTTTATTGAAGGGGCGCTGCCCGGCGTCCCCCTGGATGTCGGCGCCGAAGCCCTGAAGATCGGTGTCCGGCAGGCCTTCGAGGAACTCCGCCTGCAGTCGGTCCCACGCATCTGGATGCAGACTATCGCCCGGCGCACGTGACCCTCGCTTCAAGGGTTGCCCTGGTCACCGGCGGATCGTCCGGTCTGGGCCGTGCCGTCGTTGTGGCGCTAGCCCGCTCAGGCGCGACCGTCGCCTTCACCTACCGGTCCAACGCCGCCGGCGCGCAGGTGCTGGTGGAGGAACTGGCAGGTCGCCCCCTGGTGGCCCTGCAGGGAGACGTCGACGCCGAGCCTGACGTCGCCCGGTTCGTCGGCGAGACGGTGGCGCGGTTCGGGCGGCTGGACATCCTGGTGAACAACGCCGGGATCATCCGGGACACCCTCGTCCTGCGGATGAACCCCGGCGACTGGCAGGCCGTAATCGAGACCAATCTGACCGGCGCGATCCGCGTCTGCCGCCACGCGGTCCCGCACCTGGCGGCCTCTGACCAGGGAAGGATCATCAACGTCGCCTCGATCGCCGGGGTCGCCGGCAGCGCGGGGCAGGCCAACTACTCGGCGGCAAAGGCCGGCCTGATCGGCCTCACCGAGGTCCTGGCCGTCGAACTGGCGCCCCGCGGCGTGACGGTCAACGCCGTGGCGCCCGGCGCCATCGACGCGGGCATCGTCGCCGGCCTGCCGGACGAGGCGCGCCGTCGCCTGATCAGCGTCATCCCCATGGGGAGAATGGGGACGCCCGAGGAAGTCGCGGGGGTCGTGACGTTTTTGGCCTCACCCGCCGCCGGGTTCATCACGGGCCAGACGATCATCATCGACGGCGGCGTGACGATCAGGGCCAGGGCCAGCGTCTAGTCCCGTCCCGCTGGATCTCCACAGCCGGCAGGTGCTTCCTTCCAGGAGGAGCTGCCAGACCGGTATGCAATACATGATGCTAACGGCTTGAGCCCCACAGGCGAACTGTAAGGAGGGGAAGCGTCATGAAGCTCCTCCTGGGACGCGTCACCGCCCTGGCCGCGGCCGTCGCCCTCCTCCTCTTCCCCCTGGTCCCGGCCTCCGCTCAGCAGCCGCGCCGCGGCGGGGCCCTGCGCATCGCCCACATCGGGGAACCCCCGACGCTCGATCAGCACTGGACCACGGCCGTGATCACCGGCGACATCATGCACAACGTCAACGAGGGGTTGTTTGCGCTGACGAGCAAGTACGAGCCGCGCCCGCTGCTGGCCGAGAAGTGGACGATCAGCCCCGACCGCCTCACCTACACCTTCACCCTGCGCCGGGGCGTCAGATTCCACAACGGCAAGGAGATGACCAGCGAGGACGTCAAGGCCTCGCTGGAGCGCTGGGCGCGGCTGGTCGCGAGGTTCCGGGCGATGTTCGTAAGCGCCACCTTCACGGCGCCCGATCCCCAGACCGTCGTGCTCAAACTCGCCGAGCCGAACGCTCTGACCCTGGTGGCCCTGGCGTTTCCGGGGCAGTCCGCCGTCATCTTCCCCAAGGAGATCATCGACGAGGTCGGCGCCGGCCAGGTCAGGCGGTACATCGGCACCGGGCCATACAGGTTCGCCGAGCATGCCCCCGACCGGCACATCCGGCTCGACCGCTTCGATGGCTACGCCGCGCGGCCGGAAGCCCCGGACGGCCAGGCCGGGCGAAAGCACGCGTACTTCGACTCGATCTACTTCATCCCGGTGCCCGACGCCGCGGTCCGGATTGCCGGTGTGAAGCGGGGCGAGTATCATTTCGCGGCGGCGATCCCGCCTGACGAGTACGAGCGACTGCGCGCCGATCCTGACCTGACCCCGGTGCTGGTGGAGGTGCCGTCCTGGCTGGGGGCGATCTTCAACCACCGCTCGCCGCTGATGTCCAACCGCAAGATCCGCCAGGCCTTCCAGGCGGCCATCGACCATGAGGCGGTCATGCAGGCGGCCTACGGCAACCGCCGCTTCTGGCGCATCAATCCTGGCCTGATGCCCAACGGGCACCCCCTGTGGACCGACGCCGGCAAGGAGTACGTGAACCAGAAGAACCCGACAAAGGCGCGTCAGTTGCTGGCCGAGGCGGGCTACAAGGGCGAGCCGGTCCGCTGGCTGACCACCAACGAGTACGCCGACTTCGGAACGGCGGCGCAGGTGTCGAAGCCGATACTGGAGCGGGCGGGGTTCACCGTGGACCTCCACGTCGTGGACTGGGCGACCCTGGTCTCGCGCCGCGCCCGCCCGGAGCTGTGGGATGTCTTCATCACGTCGTTCATCTTCGTGCCGGATCCGACCCTGATCCTCGTGATGCAGTCCACGTGGCCCGGTTGGTACGACAACCGGGACATGAACGCCATGATGACGCTGCTGCGACGGCACAGCGATCCGAAGGTGCGCCTGGAACTCTGGCAGCGGATGCAGAAACTGTGGTATGAAGATGCCGGAACCATCAAGTTCGGGGAATTCTTCGGGCTGCAGTTGCTCCGCAAGGACCTCAAAGGCTACGTCAACGTCCCCACGCAGGTGTGGTGGAACACCTGGCTCGAGGGGCGGTGAGGAAGAATGAGGATGAAGGTCTCGCCGGGCAGCCGGCTGGCGCTGAACCCGGCCTGGCCGGGCTGGTTCGACAACCGTGACCTGAACGCCATGATGACACTGTTGCGTCGACACTCCGATCCCAAGGTGCGGCACGACTGGTGGAACGCCTGGCTTGAGCGGTAACCCCGCCCTATTAGTACTGGTGGGGGAGCCATCCGGCTACCCCACCGGCTCGGTTTCCTCTGACTCGAGGGGGTGAAGCGCATGGGTGGAATCGGACGACGTGTCGTAGGGCTGGTTTGCGTGGGCCTCCTGCTGGCCGCCGTGTTCTCCGACGCCGGCGCCGTCGCGCAGCCGCGCCGCGGAGGCACGCTGCGGTACGCCCATTACGCGGAACCGCCGACGCTCGACCAGCACTGGACGACGGCGGCCATCGTGGCCGACGTCGGTCGCTTCGTGTTCGAGGGCCTCTTCACCCTCAACAGCAAGAGCGAGCCCAGGCCGGTGCTGGTGCAGTCGTGGACGGTCTCGCCCGACCGGCAGACCTACACGTTTGTGCTGCGCCAGGGCATTCAGTTCCACAGCGGCCGCGAGCTGAACGCCGACGACGTGGTGACCTCACTTGCGCGGTGGGGCCGCATCGCCTCCCGGGGCCGCGAACTGTTTGCCCAGGTGGCCAGCCTGACCGCGACCGACCGCTATACCGTCACGATGAGGCTGCGGGAGCCCAACGCGCTGGTCACCGCGACGCTGGCCTTTCCCGGGCAGTGGGCGGTCATCTATCCGAAAGAGATCGTCGATGAGTTCGGCACCAGCGTGATCCGGCGGTTCATCGGCACCGGCCCCTACCGCTTGGTCGAGCACCTGCCTGACCGGCACATCAAACTGGAACGCTTCGACCGCTACCAGCCGCGGTCCGAGCCCTCCGACGGGCTGGCGGGCGCGCGGCCGGCCAACTTCGACACGGTCCTCATCATCCCGGTGCCCGACCCGGCGGTGCGCATCGCCGGCGTGCAGCGGGGTGAGTACGACTTCGCCCATGCCATCCCGCCCGACGAGTACGACCGGCTGCGTCAGGACTCACGGGTGGCGACCTACATCGAACCTTCGGCCTCGTGGCTCATCGGCCAGTTCAACAAGCGGATGGGGATCCTGACCAACAAGACCCTGCGGCACGCCGTGCTGGCAGCCCTCGACCTGGAGAAGGTCATGGCCGGCGCGTTCGGCCCCCGGGCGCTGTGGCGCCTGGACCCCAGCCTCATGCCCAAAGAGACTTACATGTGGACCGACGTCGGGAAGGAGTACTACAACCAGAAGAACCCTGATCGCGCCCGGAGACTCGCGGCCGAAGCCGGGTACCGGGGTGAGCCGATCCGCTGGCTCACGTCCCCCGAGCGGCCCACCTACTTCGATGCGACGCAGATCGCGAAAGCGCAGCTGGAGGCGGCGGGCTTCAGGGTCGAACTCGTCACCACCGACTGGGCGACCCTCCTGACGCGGCGCACGCGGCCCGAACTGTGGGACATCTTCACCACCGGCATGCTGGCGCCGCTGACCGAACCCACGCTGCTGCTGGCGATCCTGCCCAACTGGCCCGGCTGGTACGAGAGCCGCGAGGTCGCGGGGATCCTGAAGCTCATGACCCGGCACGCGGATCCCAAGGTACGCGTCGACCTCTGGCGCCGAGCGCAGAAGCAGTACTGGGACGACGCCGTCGCCATCAAGTTCGGAGACTTCTTCGTGCTGCACCTGCACCGGCGGGAGCTGAAGGGCATTACCGGCTCACCGATCCTGGACCTCGGCACCACGTACCTGGAGGGCGCACGCTGACCCCCCCATGACCGGCTACCTCGTCCGCAGGCTTCTCGCCCTGCTGCCGGTCCTGCTGATTGTCGCGACGGTCGGGTTCTTCCTCATCTACCTGACCCCCGGCGATCCTGCCGCGGTCATGCTGGGCCCGGACGCAACCCAGGAAGATCTGGACAATTTGCGGGAGATCATGGGGCTGAACCGTCCGCTGCTGGTCCAGCTGTACCG
>JACQHU010000036.1 GCA_016198805.1 Armatimonadota bacterium | reverse complement strand
GCCGGAGTCCGGGCATGCCTGCGGGCCCGGCTGGGGGCCCTGTGGCGCCGGGTGAGCCGGCCGTGGCAGGATAAGGAAGGCCAGAGGTGGTTCGACGACGGCCATCCCTCCTTTGACCGGAGGATCCGATGCAGGTGATCACGTGTGTATGCGGTCAGCGCTTCACCGGGACTGGCGCCGAAGAGTTGTTCGAGGCGCTCCGTGTGCACGTCCAGGAGGCGCACCCCGCGTGGGGCATGCCCGATCAGGCCCTCAGAGACCTGGCCGCAGAGCGGTCGGGCACGCTGCTGTGGGACGGCCGGACGGTCCGCCTGGAAGGCGAGCTGGAGATCCAGGCGCTCAGACCGGACCGCGTGGATGACTTCCTGGGATTCTTCGACCGCGACGCCTTCATGGATAATCCCCTCTGGTCGTCGTGTTACTGCATGGCCTACCTGTTCACCGGCTCCGACAAGGAGTGGGCAGAGACCACCGCCGCAGAGAACCGCGAGGCGATGCGCGCGCTGATCCTCGGCAGGCGGGCCCACGGCTACCTGGCGTACGTCGACGGCAGGCCGGTAGGGTGGTGTCACGCCGCGACGCGGGTGATGCTGCCCGGCCTGAACCGTTACGAGGAATTCCGCACTGAGGACCCTGAGCGGGTAGGCGCCATCGTCTGCTTCGTGATCGCGGCGCCGTACCGGCGGCAGGGCGTGGCCCGCCGGCTGCTGGATGCGGCGTGCGAGGGCTTCCGCCGCGAGGGCCTGGCGGTGGCGGAGGCCTACCCGCTGAAGGAGGGCGCCTCGGACGCCCGCGCCTACCACGGCCCCCTGGCGATGTACCTGGCGGCGGGATTCAATCCCTACCGCGAGGGGAAGAGGTTCGTGGTCGTCCGCAAGTCGATGGTAGACTGGCACGCGTCGCCGTGACCGTCGCGGTCTCCGTCTCCGACCTGACGAAGCGCTACGGCAGCCTTGTCGCCGTCGACCACATCACGTTCGAGGTCGCGTCCGGAGAGATCTTCGGCATCCTCGGCCCCAACGGCGCCGGCAAGACGACGACGCTGGAGATCATGGAAGGCCTGCGCCGCCCGGATGCCGGCCGCGTGCTCATCGACGGCATCGACGTCCTGACCTCGCCCCGCGAGGTCCGCTCGCGCATCGGCGTGCAGCTGCAGGAGGCGGGGTTCTTCGAGCGGCTGTCACCCGATGAGACGCTCCGGCTGTTTGCGTCCTACCACCGCCGGTCGCTGCCGGCTCACTTGCTGCTGGAGCGGCTGGGCCTGGCCGAGAAGCGCCACGCCCGCGTGGAGACCCTCTCAGGCGGCCAGCGTCAGCGGCTCTCCATCGCCCTGGCGCTCCTCAACGACCCATCCATTGTCTTCCTCGACGAACCGACCACCGGGCTCGATCCTCAGGCCCGGCGCGCCATGTGGGAGATTATCGAGGGGATCAGGCGCGACGGGCGGACCGTCATCCTGACCACACACTATATGGAAGAGGCGCAGCGCCTGTGCGACCGCTTGGCCATCATGGATCACGGCCGCATCGTCGCGCAGGACAGCCCGCGCGCGCTCATCCGGGCGCATGCTCGGGAGGCCACCGTGGTGCTGGTGCTGGAGGACGGCCATCTGGACGCCGCCCGCCTGCCCGGTGTCAGCCGGGTGGACGCCCAGGACGGCGAGATGATCCTTCACACCGGCAACCCGCAGCAGACCCTGCACGCGCTGTTGGACCTGAACCGGCTCGGTGTGGTCCGCTACCGCAGCCTGCGGGTGGAGGAACCGACGCTGGAGGATGTGTTCCTCCACCTGACGGGCCGGAGGCTGCGCGAATGACGGCGCTGTTTCTGACAGCACTCATGGGCTTCCGCATGTACTTCCGGGACCGCTCGTCGGTCTTCTGGGGAACAGTCTTCCCCATTCTGTTGATGACGCTCATCGGCCTGGCGTTCGGCCGCGTGGACACGCTCACGCTGGCCGTCGGTGTGGTGGAGGAGGGCGAGAGCGGGCCGGCCGCCCGCCTGGTGCGGGCGGGGCTGGCGCAGGTCCCGGCGTTCCGTCTGGCGGACGAGTCGAGCCTGGAGGACGCCTTAAAGGCGCTGCGCGCGGGCCGCCGGGTGCTCGTGGTCGTCATCCCCGCCGCCGGCAGGCCGCTGGAAGCCTACTACGACGCCTCACGGCCGCAGGAGTCGCAAACGGCGCTGCTGATCCTGGAGCGGTTTGTGGCCGAGGCCAATCTGGACGTCACGGGGACCGCGCGGGTGCTGGCCGTGCGCGCCCACAGCGTCAGCACCCAGCGGATCCGCTTCATCGACTTCCTCCTGCCCGGGATCCTGGCCCTGACCCTGGCGCAGAACGGGCTGATGGGCGT
>JACQHU010000037.1 GCA_016198805.1 Armatimonadota bacterium | reverse complement strand
GGCCTGAGCGTCGTTCCGAGCACGATCCACCTGGCCGGCGCGGAGGTGGAACTGGCCGGCGTGGTGGGAAGAGAGGTGCGGCTGCGCAGGGCGCTTGAAGGCGCTGATTTCCCGATGATTCTCCTCGACTCTCCGCCTTCGCTCGGCCTGCTGACGATCAACGCGCTCACCGCAGCCACCGAGGCGCTGATTCCCATTCAGTGTGAGTACTATGCGCTCGAGGGGCTCACACAGCTTCTCCGCTCGATCGAGCTGGTCAGAGAGCACCTGAACGCCTCTCTGGAAATCACCGGCGTCCTGCTGACCATGTATGACTCGCGAACGAACCTCTCAGATCAGGTGGCAGCGGAGGTCAGGAGGTACTTCGGCGACCGAGTGTACAGGACGGTGATCCCCAGGAGCATTCGCCTGGCGGAGGCGCCCAGCCATGGCAAGCCGATCTCGCTCTATGACCCGACGTCGCGGGGAGCACAGGCCTATCAGGCCCTAGCGCAGGAGGTGATCGAACGTGGCCGAGAACCCAGCGTCTCCTCTTGACCCCCAGCCTCCCAGGGGAACGCGTCCCCGCGGACTGGGCCGGGGGCTGGGGGCGCTGATCCCAGGGGCCGAACAGGCTCCGGCCGCCGCGGTGGTGGAGATCCCCATTGATCGTATCCGGCCAAACAGCCTCCAGCCCAGGACAGGGTTCGATGAAAGCCATCTGGCGGAGCTGGAGGCGTCGGTGCGGGAGCACGGTATCCTGCAGCCCGTGCTGGTGCGTCCATCGCGGGAAGGGTACGAGATCGTTGCCGGCGAGCGCCGTCTCCGGGCGGCGACCGCGGCCGGGCTCCGGACGGTGCCGGCGGTTATCCGTCACCTGGACGACCGTGGGGCGCTGGAGGCAGCGCTGGTTGAGAACCTGCAGCGGGAAGACCTGAGCCCGATTGAGCGGGCCAGGGCGTACAAGCGGCTGGTGGAAGAGTTCGGACTCAATCAGGAGGCGGTTGCCAGACGCGTGGGCAGAAGCCAGCCATCGGTAGCGAATACCCTCAGACTCCTCGAACTCCCGCTTGAGGTGCAGAGGGCGGTCGAGACCGGACGCATCACAGAGGGTCACGCCAGGGCGCTTCTTGGGATCGTTGACCCGGCGCAACTCCTGGAGGCCTGGAAGTCGGTGGAAGCCAGGGGGTTATCGGTCCGGCAGACTGAGGCGCTCGCCCGGAAGAAGGGTATTTCACGTGAAATACGCCGGTACCAGGGGCAGGAAGTCGCAGGTGAATTAAATATTATACAACAACACCTTTCAGAAAGACTGGGTGCCCCGGTGCGGATTTCAGCAAACAGACGGGGCGCCGGGGAGATTCAGATTGCCTTCTTCTCCCCGGAGGATCTGGAGCGCCTCCTGACACTCCTGGAAGCAGGGGGTGCCGACCCCCGATGAGTACCGGCCAGGGGTTGCCCCCTCGCGAGGATGCCTGGGCCCTTCTCTGCGAGTGGACGCCCACTCCCAACCTCCGCAAGCACATGCTGGCAGTGGAGGCGGCGATGCGGTCCTACGCGCGCCGCTTCGGTGAAGACGAAGACCTCTGGGGTCTGGTCGGGCTCCTGCATGATTTTGACTACGAGCGATACCCCTCGCAGGAGGCCGGGCATCCGTTTCGGGGCGCAGAGCACCTGCGCGCGCTGGGCTACCCGGAAGTCGTCTGTCGAGGGGTTCTTTCGCACGCCAGTTATTCGGGTGTGCCGCGGGCCTCACGGATGGAGCGGACCCTCCATGCCTGCGATGAACTCACCGGGTTCATCGTCGCGGTGGCGCTCGTCCGTCCGTCGCGCAGCCTGGACGAAGTCGACGCAACGGCCGTTCGGAAGAAGATGAAGGACAAGGCGTTCGCGCGGGCGGTGGACCGCGAGGAGATGCTGCGCGCCGCCGACGAGCTCGGGGTGCCGTTTGACGAACACGTGAGGGTGGTCATCGAAGCCATGCGGGGCATCGCGCCGGCGCTGGGTCTGGCCGGGAGCGCCGCGGCGGCGCCGTGACGGGATGCGGTTGACGTGGCAGGGACGCTCGTCAACGCCATCGCGGTGATCATCGGCGGTCTGATCGGGCTCGGGCTGGGGAGGCGGTTCTCCGAACGGATGCGCGAGACGGTGATGCAGGCCGTCGGGCTCGCCACCTTGCTGATCGGCTTCCAGATGGCGGTGCAGACGCAGTATGTGCTGGGGATCATTGTGAGCCTGGCCGCGGGCGCGGTGCTTGGGGAGGCCCTGCACATCGAGGACGGGCTGGAAGCGTTGGGACGATGGGCCGAGCAGCGCACCGGAGCCGTCGGGTCCGAGCAGGCGTTCGCGCGGGCCTTTGTCACCAGCAGCCTCCTGTTCTGTGTGGGCCCGTTGACGGTGCTGGGTGCCATTCAGGACGGCCTGGGCCAGCCTCCCGTCCTGCTCTACACCAAGTCGCTGCTCGATGGCATCTCGTCGGTCGCGATCGGGGCGGCGCTGGGCGCGGGCGTGCTGCTGTCGGCGGTGACCGTGCTCCTCTACCAGGGAACGCTGACAGTGGCTGCGGAGGCGATCCAGCGGGTGATGACTCCGGAGATGACGCGGGAACTGACGGCCACCGGGGGCGTGCTCATCGTCGGGCTGGGGATCAGCATTCTGCAACTGCGTCGGATTCGAGTGGGGAACCTCCTCCCGTCGCTGGTCGTGGTGGTGCTGCTGGTGGCGGTGCGACCACATCTGGGCGCGGTGGCACAAGCGCTGGGGCTCTGAGAACAGGAGATGCCCGCGCGATCGTGGAAAGACGCATCGCTGGCTTCCAAGGCAGGGTTCACGAATGTCCGCAGGTCCTGAATCCTGGGCGACGCTCGCGCTGGCAGTGTCGGTGGGCGCGGCGGCCGTGGCGGTCTGGCTGGCGGCGCGTGTCAGAGTGCTTGCCCGGCACCGCTCCGCCGCAGGTGGCGATCCGATGGTGCTGGACCGGGTGGTGGCGGCCGAGCGGGCGCTCGCAGCCGCGTCGCGGCGGCTGGAGCATCTGGCGTCACGGGTGGATCAGGTGGACGAGCATGCGCAGCGCGGCCTGCAGCGGGTCGGCATCGTCCGCTACGACGCCTTCAAGGAACTCGGGGGGCACCTGAGCTTCAGCCTGGCGCTGCTGGATGCACGCCGGGACGGGGTCGTGATCAGCGTGCTGAACGACCGCGATGGTGCCCGCGCCTATGCCAAGCCGGTGACAGGCGGGCGGTCGACCTATGCCCTGTCGGAGGAAGAGCAGCGCGCGATCACCGAGGCGTAGGGGCGCGCGGCAGCGATGGTCTTCAAGGACCGGCGTGACGCGGGTCGCCGTCTGGCTGCGGCCCTGGAGCATCTGCGGACCCGGCATCCTTTTGTCCTGGCTATTCCCCGCGGAGGCGTCGTGGTGGGCCGTGAGATTGCGGCTTCTCTTCAGGCGCCGATGGACGTGATCGTCCCACGCAAAGTGCGTGCGCCCTACAATCCAGAACTGGCCATCGGTGCGGTCGCCGAGGGAGGAGCCGCCTTCATCGATCAGGACTTTGCCAGAGAGGTGGGGAGCGAGTATCTGGAGCGGGAGATCGCGCTGCAGCGCGCGGAGATCGCGCGCCGCGTCCAGGTCTATCGTGGGGGCCGGGCGCTTCCCTCGCTGACCGGGTATACGGCGATCGTGGTTGACGATGGGATCGCGACCGGCGCGACCATCATCGCGGCCCTGCGCGCGGTGCGCACGCTGGGGCCGGATCGCCTGGTGGCCGCGGTGCCGGTGGCACCGCCGGAGGGCGTGGCGCATCTGGCCAGGAACGCCGACGAGGTCGTCTGCCTGTCTACCCCCGCGTTCTTCCACGCGGTAGGCCAGTTTTATGAGGACTTCACGCAGGTCGATGATACCGAAGTGGTGGCGCTTCTGGCCGCGCCCCCCCATCCTGAAGCGTAGATGGCGACAGTGGTGGCGGGCGAATCGTCGTTGCGCCGCACGTCCCTCTACGAGGCCCACCGGGCGGCCGGAGCCCGCATGGTGCCGTTTGCCGGGTGGGAGATGCCGGCGCAGTATGTCGGAGTGACAGAGGAACACCTGGCTGTGCGCAGCCGCGTGGGAGTGTTTGATATCTCGCACATGGGCGAGGTGCGTGTGGAGGGCCCCGGGGCGCTAGCCGCCGTCCAGCGGCTGATCACCAACGACGCGGGACGTCTGGCGGTGGGCCAGGGACTGTACACGCCCATGTGCACGCCGTCCGGCGGTATCGTGGATG
>JACQHU010000041.1 GCA_016198805.1 Armatimonadota bacterium | reverse complement strand
GCTACTCATGCGCCAGTCGCATCTCCAGATCGTCCAGGAAGGCGGCCAGGTAGGCCGCGCCGATCTCCCGGGGAGGCACCCCCGGCCTGAGGATCTGCTCGGGAACCTGCAGCATCGCGACGATGTCGTGCACCTGGGGACGCAGCGTCTTCAGGTACATCTGCGTCGCCTTCCTGGCCGATCGCGTGTGCGGAACCGGCATGACAAATCCGTGCCTCCGCTCCCCAGGCGGGAGCAGTCGCTCGCGTCTCATGCCCGCCACCTCCTTCTGTCCCATGGCGCGGTGACTGGTCAGCGAGGCGCGGTGAATTCCAGGATGGTGGGACGGACCAGTCGGTGGTAGTCCTCGGCTTTCACCGTCATGGTTTCCCGGTGGGTGCCCGCGTTAAACGTGATCCGTGGCTGGTCGGCGAGACTCCGATCCAGGTAGACCGGCACGTTGTAGAGGTTGCCGTACGGCGGCATGGCGCCCACCTCGCAGTCGGGGAAGAGCGAGGCAAACTCCTCCTCGCGGGCCAGCCGGACGGTCTTGGCCCCCAGGGCCGTCCTCAGCCGAACCAGGTCGACGCGCGCAGGCGCCGGCAGCACGAGCATGATCAGCCGGCCGTCCGCATCCGCCATGACCACCTTCGCCATCTGCTGGCCCGGGACATGTTCCACCGCGGCGATTTCCTGCGCCGTATACGCTTCAGGGTGCGGGGTGACGTCGTAGTGGACGCCGTTCTCGCGCAGGTAGGCTTCCAGCCGCTCCCGTCCTCGCATGGTCCCGCCCTCCTCGAGGAAGCTTCTGGATCACCTGCTGGTCACGACGACCAGTCCCGTCATGGATGCGTGGATCTTGCAGTAGTAGTCATACGTGGCGGCGCGGTCCAGCTTGACGCTGTAGCGGGACCCGGATGCGACCTGCCCCGAATCGAAGGCGCCGTCACGCGCCGTCACGGTGTGGGTCGCAGAGGAATCGTTGACCCAGACGACCGTGGTGCCAGCGGTGACCTCCAGTGTCCTGGGCTCAAAGGAGGCGCCGTAGGCGTAGTCGTCGCTCTGAATTCTGACCAGCGCCTCCTCCTGTCCCCTGACCGGCCTCGGCGGCGCCACCGCCAGGCCGACGAGCACGGCCAGGGGCAGGACCAGTCCGATCCCGGTCAGCCGCTGTCGCGTTGTGCGCACCATGGCACGCCTCACCCCCACTGGATCGATCTCTCAGGGCACCGTGCCACCCATACCGGTCATCCACGCTCTGAGCAGAAGGGCGAACTGCGTCAGGCAGACCAGTCCCAGGATCTTCGCCTCGCTCGTCGCCAGGGCCTCGGCATACCGGCGGCGCAGAAACCCACTCGGCCGCAGCCCGAACTGGATCACCCCGACGACGACCACCAGCCCGCCGTACAGGATGTGCAGCCCCCTGGGCGGCCGCAGGCCGCCGGCGAGGATCACGGCCCCGACCCCCACCTGCGCGGCCAGCAGGACGAGCACGATGAGGGTCACGGTCCAGAACCACGCCGGCAGAGCCCGCCGGGCCACCGCGTAGCCTCCGGCCACCAGGGCCAACAGGAGGTTGCCAAGGAGCGGCCCGTACAGCAAAATCTGGCTAGCGTGGAGGGACGGCGGCATCCTGCGGGTTTCGTTCCACGCCGCGGCGGCCTGCCCCTGCCGGGATGAGAACGCGGTTCCCACCGTCATGGCCCCGGGGCAGACCGTGGGCTAGCGCCCCACCAGAATCAGGGCGAGTCTCACGCCGATCAGCAGCCATCCGGCCACCACAATGATCCAGGCGATGCGCCTGGCGACCCCCACCAGGATGACGAACCCCGTCAGGACCGTCAGAAAGCCGATGGGGTCCACGAGATCTTGAGGGATCTGCGCCTGAGGAAGAATCCTCTGGATGGCGCCAACGACAGCCTGCCCGATGGCGTGAGCGATCGTGTAGATGAACTGCAGGATTTGATCGAGCGTGCCCGGCCCGGCGCCACCCGGCACCGCCATCACCTCCCGCGGGTTGTGGTCAGCAACTCCCCCCAGGCAGGTGATTCACTTGCGGATGGGGCGGTTTCCTCCCTGTTGCCGCGGCCGCAGCCTGGCCACAGCCTTGAGGAAGGCTCGAACGTCTCTCCTGGCAGCGTCCAGAACCCCCAGACGTCCCGAAGGAAGATCTGTCACGTCCGGGAGATCGACGAGACTCCGGGCGAGGACATCAGCGTTGAACCGGGCCGTGTGCAGCAGCCCCTGGCGCACCCGGTCCACAGCCTTCAGCGCGGTTGGATCTCCCGATTCCCCGGCTGCCTCTTCGACGGCCTCAAGCTCGGCAACGAGAGACGCGCCTCCTCCGTTCAGAACCTGCTGGAGCAGGGCCAGGGCCTGCGAGGCATCCAGCCGGCCGGTCTCCGCCAGCACCGGGATCACACTCTCAGCCGGCCGCCGGGATTCCCAGGCGATCAGCACGTCGCCGTACACCTCGATGAGGTCATCCAAGTGCTGCACCCGGTTGAGCAACGCAGCCTGGTCCATCACATGTCCTCCCGCTCTTGGCCGGGCCTGTCGCCTGCTCATCTGAACCGGCTGAGCAGCGCCCTGGCCTCTTCGGCGTGCGGGCCGGTCTGCGAGAGCTCGATCACTTTCTCAAGCGCCTGCACTGCCTCTGCGTGGCGGCCGGCCCGATACAGCGCGCGTCCCAGCCACAGATGGGCACGGGCCGACGCCGGATCGATCGCGATCGCCTGCCTGAAGCGGCCGACGGCGGGCCCAAACCACCCCGCCTCATGGAGCCTGACGCCT
>JACQHU010000047.1 GCA_016198805.1 Armatimonadota bacterium | reverse complement strand
TGAAACGCGAATTGCGCGAATTAAGGCGAATGACGCGAATGGTGCAGGTTGGAAAGCTGTACTTTCTGTACAGGCTGTGGACTTGGGTTTCCAACCCCCGGCCCCTAACCCCGGCCATTGCCCATCGACCGAGGTCGTGGATCAGGGAATAGGCCACCGGGACGACGACGAGGGTGAGGAGCATCGAGGTGAGGAGGCCGCCGATGACGCTGACGCCCATGGGCCGGCGAAGCTCGGCGCCGGCGCCGAGGCCGAGCGCGACCGGGATCATGCCGAAGATCATGGCCAGGGTCGTCATCAGGATCGGCCGCAGCCGGATCGGCCCGGCCTCCAGGATCGCCTCCCGCACGTCCAGCCCGCGCCGCCGGAGCTGGTTGATGAACTCGACCAGCAGGATCGAGTTCTTGCTGACCAGCCCCATGAGCAGGATGATCCCGATCATGGCCAGGATGTCGAAGTTGAAGCCAGCCAGGAAGAGCGCCAGCAGCGCGCCGACGAACGAGAACGGCAGCGCGAGCATGATCGTGAATGGGTGGACGAAGCTCCCGAACTGGGAGGCCAGGATCATGTAGACGAATAGCACCGACAGGGCGAGGGCCAACCCCAGCGAGGAGGTCATCTCGTCCGTCATTCTCGCCTGCCCGGCGACCGTGACCGCCACGCCTTCCGGCAGGCTCATCGCCGCCACGACCGCCCGGGCGTCGGCCTGCACCGATCCCAGGTTCCGGCCGAGATAGCCGGCGCCGACCACGACCTGGCGCTGCCGGTTCTCCCGGGCGATCTGGTCCGGCTCGGCCGACTCGACGAGCCGCGCCACGGCCGCGAGCGGGACCTGCGTCCCCCGTGCCGTCCCAATCGGCAGCCGGAGGACATTGGCCAGGCTGTCGCGGTCGGCTTCGCCGAGTCGAACGACGATGTCGATCTCGCGGTCGCCGGCCCGATAGGTGCCCGCCCGCTCGCCATTGACCAGCGCCCGCACGGTCGTGCCAAGCTGGGCCGAGGTCACGCCCAGGTCGGTCGCCCTCGGCCGGTCGAGCACGATCGCGCGCCCCGGCTTGCCCGGCCTGATCGAGCGGTCGACGTCGACCACGCCGGGCACCTGCTGGAGGCGCGCCACCAGGTCGGCCGAAACCCGGTCGAGCACCTGGAAGTCTCGGCCCTGGACGGCGAATTGGATCGGCCGACCGCGGATCGCGCCGGCCGCGGCGCCGCCCCCGGATGGCCCAAAGCTCGACCGTGGCTCGACCGTGAACCTGGCCCCGCCGAGCGCCCGTTCGAGATCGGGTCGCAGCCGGGCGATGGTCTCTTGCGTCTGGCCGCGCCCCCGCAGCTTGACGCCGAGAGCCGCCCGTTCGACGGCGCCGTCGCCGGAGCCGACCGTGGTGAAGACGTGCTCGACCGCCGGTTCGGCCTGGAGGACCTGCTCGGCGGCCCGGGCGGCTCGGTCGGTCTCTTCCAGGCGAGCGCCGGGCGGCAGCTCCAGGCCAACGCTGAACTCACCCTGGTCGGTGTCCGGCACGAACGAGAACACCATCAGCGGGAGCACCGCCAGGCTGCCAGCGAAGGCGAGCAGGCCCCCGACGACGACGATGGCCCGATGCCGCAGGGACCAGGCCAGCAGCGTCCGATAGCCACTGTTCACGTCCGGCAGAAGACGGCCGAGGCGACCGACCCGCCCATGGTTGCGGCGGCCCGGGTCGATGCGGCGGAAGAAGTGGGCCGAGAGCATCGGCGCGAGGGTGAACGCCTCGACCAGCGAGATCAGGACGGCGACGGCGACGGTGAGGCCGAAGTTCCCCAGGAACTTGCCAGCCAGGCCCGGCGTGAAGGCGATCGGGAGGAAGACGGCGACGATCGTCGAGGTGACCGCCACCACCGCCAGGGCGATCTCGGCGGCGCCCCGGCCGGCCGCAACCCGGGGGTCTTCTCCCCGCTCCATGTGGCGGAAGATGTTCTCCCGCACCACAATGGCGTCGTCGATCAGCATCCCGACCGAGAGCGAGAGGGCCATCATCGTCAGCATATTGAGCGAAAGGCCGAGCAGGTAGAGCGCGGCGAACGTGCCAAGCAGGACCACGGGAAGACCAGCGATCGTCACCAGCGTGTTGCGGAGGTCCCGGAAAAAGACCAGCACCACCAGCCCGGCCAGGAGCGCCCCGAGCAGCAGCGAGCGCTGGACGTCCTGGACGGCCTCACGGGTGAACTGCGACTGGTCGAGGGCGACGGCGAAGCTGAGGTCGGGGTACCTCTGCTGAAGCCGCGCCAGCTCGCGCTTGACGGCGTCGGCGACCTGGACGGTGTTGGTGCCGGACTGCTTGCGGACGTCGGCGACCACGCTGTCCCGACCGTCGAGGCGGGAGAGCGCCCGCACTTCGGCGTACCCCTCGGCCACGCTCGCCAGCTCCTTCACCCGGACGGCCGGCCCGCCGGGCCGGGTGGCGACCGCGATCTCGCCCAACTGGCCGAGCGACTGGATCTCGCCGGCCAGACGCAGCGGCTCCTCGCGCGTTCCATCGGGGACCCGGCCGGCTGGCACGTCGAGGTTTTCGGTGCGAATGGCCTGGATCACCTGTTGCGGTGGGATACCGTAGG
The DNA here is from genome assembly GCA_016198805.1 of Armatimonadota bacterium. GTDB lineage: Bacteria > Sysuimicrobiota > Sysuimicrobiia > Sysuimicrobiales > Humicultoraceae > JACQHU01. The sequence goes on along the minus strand of JACQHU010000047.1, from coordinate 2,161 downwards.
CTTCGAGCCGCTCCCGCTTGAGGTCGACGTGGACCTCACGTCGGAGTCCCCCGACCACGTCGACCGCGGCGACCCCGGCCACCCGCTCGAGCTGGGGCTTGACCACGTCGTCGACCAGGTTACGGAGATCCTCTGACGACCGCCGGTTGGTCGTGTCGGCGATCGCCAGCGACAGGATGGGAGCGGCCGTCGGATCGAATCGGTCGATCAGCGGCTCCTTGACGTCGGCCGGCAGGGTCGTGCGGATGGCGCTGACGCGGGTCCGGACGTCGTCCATCGCCTCCTTGGCGTTCTTGTTCAGGTTGAACTCGACGATGACCAGGGAGACGCTGTCCAGGGTGGTGGAGCGGACGTTCTCGACGCCGTTGAGCGAGAAGACGGCGTCCTCGATCGGCTTGGTGACCGACCGCTCGACTTCCAACGGGTTGGCACCGGGGTATACCGTGCGGACGACGACGACCGGCAGCGAGGCGTCCGGGAGGAAGTCCAGCCCCAGGCGGGGGTAGAGCAGGCCGCCGACGACGACCACCGCCAGGACGAGCATGGTGATGAAGACCGGCTGCCGGATGGAGAGGTCCGAAAGCCACATCTTCGTTGAGCCGGGCGTGGCCTCCGGAATGGCTCGGGAATGGTCGAGGTCGTTCGGCTGCCGTTCGCTCATTGGACAATCACCTCCTGGCCATCCTCGATGGCGGACAAGCCGGAGGTGGCCACCGCCTCACCCTCGGCCAACCCCGCCACGACCTCGACCTGCTTGCCATCGCCTAGGCCGGTCGTCACAGCCCGCCGCCGGACGGTGCCACCGTCCACGACGAAGACCACGGGCGCGCCCCCTTCTTGCACCAGGCCGGCCCGAGGCACCAGGAGCGCGTTTTCCTTGCCGCCAAGCTGGAGCTGCACCTGGGCGAACATCCCCTCCCGGAGCTTGCCCTCCGCGTCGCGGGGCGCGAGCTTGACCTGGACGGTGCGCGTCTTCGGGTCGACGCCCGGCGCGACGCTGGCGACGGTGGCCTCGAAAGCCCGCCCCGGGTAGGCCGACACGGCGATGGTGGCCGATTGCCCCGGCTGGAGCTCGCCGACCCGCGCCTCCTCGACGCTGACCACGACCTGCGTGTCTCGCGAGACGAGGCGCAGCAGCGGCGTCGTCGGCCCGGCCATCGCACCCTCGGCGACGAGGCGTTGCGCCACCACGCCGTCGAAGGGGGCCGTGATCGTCGCCTGGGAGAGCTGGATTCGGGCCAGCCCGACCGCCGCGCCGGCCTGGTCGACCGCGGCCTGGGCCGCCGCCAGATCGTGCTCGGTGTACGGGCTGGCGGCCAGCTTCGCCTGGGCCTCGGCCTGGGCGACGGCCTCGCGCGCCTGCTGGATGGTCGCCTCGGAGTAAGGCGTCCTGGCCAGCGCCACTTGCTGCTCGGCGGCATCGACCGCGGCCTGGGCCTGGGCCACCTGCTCGGCCGTCGCCCCGGCCTTGAGCGCCGCCAGGTTCGCCTCGGCGATCTTGCCCTGCTCCCAGGTGACCCCGGCCTGAGCCTCTTTCTGATCGGGCGTGAACGTATTGGGGAGCCGGCTTCCGAGCAGTGCGTCGGCCTGGGCCAGGGCCAGGTAGCGCTGGTTGTTCGCCAGCCGGACCTGGGCCTCGGCCGCGGCCAGTTGCTCCGGCGTGGCGCCAGCTCGGAGCTGCGCCAGCCGCGCCCGGGCTGCCGCCAGGTTGGCTTCGGCCTGGGCGACGGCCTCGGGGCGGCCGTCGGCCTCCAGGTCGGCCAGCCTTTGCCGGGCGGCCTTCGCCGCGGCCTCCGCGGCGGCCACCGTCTCGGCGCGCGGGCCGGCCTTCATGGCGGCCAACCTGGCCACGGCCGCCGCCCGCGCCGCCTCGGCCTGCGCGACCTGGGCTTTGAGGGCAGCCTTGTCCAACTCGACCAGCACGTCGCCAGCGCGGATGCCGCTGCCCGCATCCACCAGGATCTTCTCCACCTGGCCCGGTCCTTTCGGAACCAGCGTTACCTGCTGGCGAGCCTCGACGTCGCCGGAGTAGGCTAGGGTTTTCGCAAGGGCGCCGCGCGTGACCCGGGCGATCTGGACCCGGACTGGCGCGGCCGCGGAGGCTGGTGGCTGGCGAGTGCCCTCTTGGCGCGAGCTTGCGGCCGTGGTAGCCTGGCTACAG
>JACQHU010000040.1 GCA_016198805.1 Armatimonadota bacterium | reverse complement strand
GGTCCTCGAGCGTGACGCCGTAGAACAGGCCGGCAACCAGGGACCTGACTTTCGGGGGGTCCGGCTCCCAGTAGAGGGGCGCAAAGTTGCCGGGCAGTGTATGGACCTGGATCGGCTCGCCCTGGACGCGCAGGGCGAAGGCCCCCAGCGCCATCAACTCCACGGGCGTCAGGTTGGTCTGGGTGTTCTCGGCGAAGGCCCGCAGCAGCCTGGGGGCCGCCAGCACGGTGGACGGCCGTTTGAGCTGGCGGAACAGGGCCATCAGTACGTTGTGCTGCCGCTGCACGCGCCCGATGTCGCCCAGGGCATCGTTCCGGAATCGGATGTAGCCCGCGGCCTGCTGCCCGTTGAGGTGCCGGCGTCCCTTTTTCAGGTCGATGGTGAAGCCGGCCCAGGAGTCGGTGTACTTCATGTCCTTCTCGACGTCGACCTCGACGCCGCCGGCGGCGTCAACCAGCTTCGCAAACGACTCGGGCCCGAGCTTGACGTAGAAGTCGACGCTGACGCCCACCAGCTTCTCGACGGTCTTGATCGTCAACCGGGGGCCTCCGTAGGCGTACGAGGCGTTGATCTTGGTCTCCCCGTGCCCGGGGATCTCGGCCCGGGTGTCCCGGGGAATCGAGAGCACGCCGATCTGCCCCCGCTCCGGGTCGAAGGTGGCCAGAGCCAGGGTATCGGCGCGGGCGACATTGAGGACCCGGCGCCTGTGATCCAGCGTGACGTCGATGCCGATCAGCAGGATGTTGACGCGGTCGGTCAGGCGTAGCGGCCAGCCGAACGCCTCCGTCTGCTGGCGGCGCGCCGCGGTCTGGCCCGATCCCATCGAGATCTGGGTGAGGACGTAGAGGTAGAGCCCCAGCCCCAGCCCGCCCACCACCAGCACGGTGATCGGGACACCCCAGGCGGCATAGCGCCACCACCGGCGAAATCGCCGCGGGCGGACCGGCTTCGGAGCCGGGGTCTGGGCGTCGGATTCCAACGCCCGGCGCCGGACCTCTGCTTCGGGGGCGACGGCCTGCGGTTCGCCATCGGAGCGCAGCGGTTCGGCGGATGGAAGGCGGGACGGATCGGTATCGGTCACGGGTCATATCTTACGGGAACGGTCTGCGCGGCGCAACGCGCTCGGGCGAGAGGACTTGGGCCCCTCTGCACCTAACCTGTTAGATGCCGCTCAACCCCTCCCTCAGGAGGCTGCGTTCGTGAAGGAGCTCCATCTCAACGCCTACGCCAAGGTCAACCTGGGTCTGAACGTGCTGCAGAAGCGAGAAAACGGTTATCACGAAGTCGAGACGGTCCTGCACACCGTGGTCCTGCACGACGTGATCACCCTCCGTGAGGCGGGGGAGGGGATCCAGCTGACCACCGACGGCCAGGCCGTGCGATCGGACGCGCAGAACCTGGTCTATCGGGCCGCCTCGCTGCTCCGCGAGCAGTACAGCGTCCAGCGACCCGTCGAGATCCACATCCAGAAACACATCCCGGTCGCGGCCGGCCTGGGGGGCGGCAGTGCCGATGCCGCGATCACGCTCATGGGCCTGTGCCAGATGTGGAAACTGCGCCTGGACGGCCGTGAACTCCACGCGCTGGCCGCGCGCCTGGGATCCGACGTGCCGTTCTTCCTGGGGGGCGGCGCGGCCCTGGCCCGCGGCCGGGGAGAGCGGGTGCAGCCGCTGCCTCCGCTGCCGACGACGTGGGTGGTGCTGGCCCGGCCGCGGATCACGGTGCTAACCGAGTGGGCCTACCGTCACCTCCAGGTGGCCGAGATCACCAGACGGCCGGACATCCCCTCGCTGGTGGAGGCCGTGCGACGTCGCGATGTGCCGGCGGTCGGCCGGCTGCTCGGGAACGTCTTTGAGGACCTGATCGTGCCCCGCCACCCTGTCGTGGCCGAACTCAAGGCGCGGATCCTGCGCGGCGAGGCCTACGGCACCACCATGACCGGGACCGGGCCCACGGTGTTCGGCCTGATGGCCAACGAGGCGGCGGCCCGGCGCGTCGCCGAAGACCTCAAGGGCCTGGAAGACGTCGACATCTTCGTCACCCGGACCTTCGCGGAGGAGCGCTAGTGCCGCCAGCCATCGTGCTGGCGGGCGGCGGTCCTGAACCCCGGCTCGCGCCCGGCCTGCCGAACAAGGCTTTCCTGACCATGGGCGGCCGGCCCCTCGTCGTGCGCGTCACCGATGCGCTCCGCGCCTGCACGGCCGTCGAGCGCATCCTGGTTGTCGGCCCGCCGGACCCGCTGGCTGTCCTGCTGGGGAACGCGGTCGAGATCGTCCAGGATCAGGACGGGATGATGGACAACGTCACTGCGGCCATCGCCCGCCTTCCCGCGGTCCCCCGGGTCCTGACCATCGCATCGGACCTGCCTCTCCTCACGGGCGACGCGGTGGGCCACTTCCTGGGGCTCTGCACGGGGGACTACAGCTTCTACTACCCGATCGTCCCCCAGGCGGCGATCGAGCGCCGGTTCCCCGAGGCCCGCAAGACGTATGTGCGGTTGACGGACGGGGTCTTCTGCGGCGGGAGCGTGCTGCTGTTCGATCCCGCTGTCCTTGACCGGGTCCGTGCGCTCGTCGAACGGATGATGGCCGCCCGCAAGAAGCCCTGGCTGCTGGCGCAGCTCTTCGGGTGGACCACCGTGATGAAGTTTGCGGCCGGCACACTCTCCATCGCGCAGATGGAGGAGCGGGCCTTCGAGGTCACCGGGATTCGCGCGAAGGCGGTGGTCTTCGACGGCCCGGAAGTGGCCCTGGACGTGGATGCCGAGCGGCCCGAGAACCTGAAGGCGCTGCTGCGGGCGCTGGAAGCCCCCGGGGCCGCGGAAGGCTAGCCCCATGGCCGCTCCCCATCACACAGACGCCGCGGCGGCGCGTGGTGCCCGGGAACGCCGGCCGGGCCGGCTGCGCCGGGGGGAGCGGATGGTCGTCATGGCCCACCGGCTGATGGCGACGCCGCACCGCCTGATCTCCCTGGCCACATTCGCCGACCTCCTCGGGGCGGCCAAGTCCACCATCAGCGAGGATCTGGCCTTCCTGCGGGGCGTCTTGGAGCGGTTCGGGCTGGGCCGGGTCGAGACCGTCGCCGGCGCGGCAGGCGGCGTGCGCTACAGCCCCCACAGGACGCCTCAGCAGATCCGCGCCCTGGTCGAGGACCTCTGCGCCAGGCTGCGGGAGCCGGGCCGGACACTGCCCGGGGGCTTCCTGATCACCACCGACCTGATCTCTGCGCCTGCGCTCGCCGCGGAGATCGGCGAAGTCTTCGCCACCGTCTTCGAGGACGCCCGGCCCGACGTGGTCCTCACCATGGAGGTGAAGGGGATCCCCCTGGCGCTGATGACCGCCAGGGCCTTCAACGTCCCCCTGGTGACGATCCGCCGGGGCGGCAGGGTGACCGAGGGGCCGTCGGTCACCGTCAACTACGTGTCCGGATCGTCCCGGATGGTGCAGTCGATGACGCTGCCGCTCCGGGCCGTCCCGGAGGGGGCCCGGGTGCTCTTCATCGACGACTTCCTGCGCGGGGGCGGCACGGCCCGCGGAGTGTACGACCTGATGCGGGAATGCAGGGCTGAAGTGGCGGGCATTGGGGTATTAGTAGAGACAGAGCAGCCTGCCGACAAGATGGTGGACCGCTATGTCGCCCTGCTGACCTACGCGGGCGTCGGCGCCGACGGCAGCGCTCTCGTACACCCCAGCCGCTGGATCCTTTCCATGATGGACGCGGGGACTGGGCCGGAGGCAGGAACCAGGCGTCCGTGACGATCGACGATCTCTGGGCTGAACTGGGATACTTCGCCCCCGGCGTGGCCCGCCTGAATCCCCCGGCGGCCGAGCGCGACCTGGCCCTGGCGGAGTCGGAGCTGGGGATCACCTTCACCCGCTCGCTGCGGACGGTCCTGGCCACATTCAACGGGGGCTTCATGGTCAGCGAGCCCGTCCTGGGCGTCCCGCCGGTGCAGTCCGCCCTGGACATGGTCTTTGCGACGCGGCAGGCCCGGACATACTGGGGCGCGCTCGGCTGGTTGCCGTCGTTTGTCGAGGTCGGCAACGACGGCGCCGGCAACCCCTACGTCCTGCTGCTCGACCGCACCGATCCCCACGGCGAGTCGCCGGTCGGCATCTTCGACGCCGGGGGCATGGAGGTCACCGAGATCGTCGCCTCCACGTACCTGCACTACGTCTGGTTTCTCATCCAGGACGTCAAGTGGCGCCACCTGCCGGATGGGAAGCCGCAGCCGAGGGCGGAGGTCGTCTGGACCAGCAAGAAGGTGGTCGTCCAGCCGGATGCGTTCTCGCCCTGGCGGTATAACGAGGCCTGGATGCTGGCGCACGATCCCGGCCTGGCCCGCTGGCGCTGAGCCCCTGGTCCGCCTGCACCCTAGGCGTCTGAGCCGATGCCGTTGACAACCCCCGCCGGATGGGCCTATGATAGCGGCACGGTTGTTGAGTGAGTATTCACTCAATAACCGGCTGCCGCACCCGCGGCACCGGCGGAGGACGGGGTGCCCCGACTCACGACCCAGGACCGAGAGACCCTGAGCGAGGAGCGCCGGCGGCAGATCCTGCAGGCGGCCATCCGGGTCTTCGCCCAGCGGGGGTATGCCACAGCGACCATCGAGGACGTCGCCCGCGCGGCCGGCGTGTCCGAGGGCACCATCTACAACTACTTCCGCAGCAAGGAAGACCTGCTCATCCACATTCCCCGGCATCTCGCAGCGCCGGTGTTCGACCGGCTGGCCGCCCGGTTCCCCGAGGTCGGCACCTCCGCCGACGCCGAGCGCGTCCTCATCGAGATGGGGAAGGCGATGGTGGCGCGGGTCACCGCCAACATCCGGTTCGTCAAAGTGTTCCTGTCCGCCCTGCCTCACCTGAGCCGGCAGGCGCGTGAAGAGTACATGCGCCTGATGCCGCTGGCGGCGGCAGGGATGCTGGAAGCGCACCTGCGGCAGGGGATGGACCGGGGGCTCTACCGCCGCGATCTGGACCCGGCCATCGCCGCCCGTGCCCTCCCTGGCGCGCTGCTGATGTTCGCGTTGTCCCAGGAGGTGCTGCTGGTCCGGCAGATGGTGCCGTACGACTACGACGACATCATCCGGGAGACGGTCCGGCTCTTCCTGCGCGGCGCGCTCTCCGAGAGGCGTTGAGGACATGCGGTGGCGGAGGGTGGCATGAGGAGACGTCTGTATCCACTCGCGGGGCTGTGCGCCGCGGCCGTGCTGGCGGCGGGCCTCGCAGGGTCGCTCCCGCCGGCGGCCGCCCAGGCGGCGCGGCCGATCACGCTGGCCGAGGCCCTGACCCTGGCCGCGCAGAACAACATCGCCCTGCGCGTGGCCGCCTTCGAGACGACCGTGGCCCGCGCGCAGCTGGCGCAGGCGGAAGGGCTCAAGTCCGGGCAACTGGTGCTCACCGCGTCGTACACCCGGATCAACGAGCGTGAGGGCGGGACCATCGTGATCCCGCCCGGGGTAATCCCGGGCATCCCGACCCCCATTACCATCACGCTGCCTCCCCCGACCCCCAACATCTATTCGGCCGCGCTGACGTACCAGTACGCGCTGCACAGCGGCGGCCGGATCGAATCCCAGATCGCCCTGGCCCAGGCCAACCTGAAGGGCGCGGAGGCCACGCTGGAGCGGGCCAGGCAGCAGCTGGTGCTCGACGTGAAGCAGGCATACTTCCAGCTGCTGCTGGCGCAGGCGGGGGTCGAGGTTGGGGTCCGGATACTGGCCGCGGCCGAGGAGAACCTCCGGGTCGCCCGCGCGCGGGTCGCCGCGGGGGTATCCCCGCGGTTCGACGAGGTGCAGGCGGAGGTGAACTTCGCTAATGCGCGCCAGGGGCTGATCCGGGCGCGGACCACCGTGGCCCTGGCGAACCACGCGCTGAACGCCCTGCTGGCGCTGCCCCTGGATACCGCGCTCCAGCCGCGCGAGATGATGACCCTCGTCCCAGTGCGCACCCCGGTCGACGCGCTCGTCCGCCGGGCCCTCGAGCGCCGCCCCGAACTCGCCGAGCACCGCGCGCGCGTGGAAGCCGCGCTGGCGGCCATCGAGATCGCGCGCTCGAATGGCCGGCCGGCGCTGATCCTCTCCGGCGGGCCGAACTACGGGAACACCACAGGCGGGAGCGCCTCCGGCGTCGTCGCCACCGGATGGAGCGTCACCCTGGCGGCCACCGTCCCGCTGTTCGACGGCGGCGTCACCGCGCAGCGCATCCGCGAGGCCGAGACACGGGTGGAGCAGCTGCGCGCCGCTGAGGCGCAGTTGCGGCAGGGTATCGAACTGGACGTGCGCCGCGCCCTGCTGAATTTTGCCTCTGCCGCCGAGGAACTGGCGGCCGCGGACAAGATCATCGAGCAGGCGCAGGAAGGCCTGCGGATCGCCAACGTCAGGTTCACGGCCGGCGTCTCGACCAACCTGGAAGTCATCCAGGCGCAGAGCGCGCTCTCCCAGGCCGAGGCCAACCGCATCCAGGCGCTGTTCAACGTCAACCTGGCCCGGGCGCAGCTCGAACGGGCGGTCGGGAGCCCGGTGGAGTGACGATGGACAGGGCCCGAGGGGTGTAGCGCGATGGTCACGATCAGAGGGTCCCGGATGCCGGTCGTCCCACTCGTGCTCCTGCTCGCGGTGATCGGGTACGGGGTGTGGAAGTACCTGGAAGCCCGGGCCGCAGCGGACAACCGGTTCATCGAGGGCTCCGGCACGATCGAGGCCACCCAGGTGCAGATCGCCGGCAAGATGCCCGGCCGCGTGAAGGAAGTCCTGGTCCGGTCCGGCGACCAGGTGAAGGCGGGCGCCGTCCTGGTGCGGTTCGACACCCAGGAAGTGGACGCGCAGATCGCGCAGGCCTCCGCTGCGGTCGAGGTCGCGCGCGCCCGGGTGGCCCAGGCCGAGGCGGCGCTGCGGGCCCAGCGCACGCAGGCGTCGTCCGCCATCGAGCAGGCGCGGGCGGCGGAGAGGGCTGCGCAGGCCCGGGTGCCGCAGGCCGATAGCGCGGTGACGCTGACGCAGGAACAGTGGGAGCAGCAGCTCGCCCAGGCCCGCGCCGCCGTGGCGACCGCGGAGGCGGCGCGGGCCGCGGCGACCGCCAACCGCGCTGCCGTTCGGGCCAGCCTTCAGCGGGCGGAGCAGGACCTGGCCCGCGCGGTCGCGCTCTACCGCGAGGGCGCCGTGGCCGCGCAGGCCATCGACGCGGCAAGGGCGGCCGTGGACGTGTTGAAGGCGCAGGAGGCCGCCGCCGCGGCACAGGAAGCGGCAGCCGCGCGGCAGGTTGAGCAGGCGCGGGCGACTCTCGCCCTGGTGCTGGCCAGCCAGCGGCAGGTCGCTATCCGCCAGCAGGACGTGTCGGTGGCGAAGGCGCAGGAGGACCAGGCCCGCGCCGCAGCCGCCGGCGCCAGGAGCACCCGGGACCTGGTCGCGCAGCGCCAGCAGGACCTGGCGGCCGCGCGGGCCGCGCTGGCGCAGGCGGAGGCCACCCTGGGCTACACCCACGCGCTGGCGGCCAATGCAATCCTGACCTCCCCGATCGATGGGGTGGTGCTCTCCCGCAACATCGAGCCGGGGGAAGTGGTGGCGGCCGGCGTGCCGCTGCTCGCCGTCGCCGACCTGCGGTCGGTCTGGCTGCGGATCTTCGTGCCGGAGGACCGAGTGGCCAGATTGAAGATCGGGCAGAGCGCGGAGGTTTTCGTCGACGCGTTTCCCAACCGCCCGTTCGCCGGCCAGGTGAGCGAGATCGCCAGCCAGGCCGAGTTCACGCCCCGCAACGTACAGACCAAGCAGGAACGCGTCAAGCTGGTGTTCGCCGTCCGCATCACGCTGGACAACCCGCAGGGCCTGCTCAAACCCGGGATGCCCGCCGATGCCCGGATCCGCACCGAGCCGGCCCCCTAGGTGATGGACGCGTCCGACGCCCCGGCCATCGTCGCGGACGGCCTCGTCCGCCGGTTCGACCGCACAGTCGCCGTTGATCGGGTCAGCCTGCGCGTCGAGCACGGCGAGGTCTTCGGCCTGGTGGGTCCTGACGGGGCCGGGAAGACGACGCTGCTGCGGATGCTGGCCGGCGTCCTGGATCCCCATGGGGGTCGCGCCCTCGTAGCCGGCGCGGACGTGCACCGGCAGCCCGAGGAGCTCCGACAGCGCATCGGCTACATGCCGCAGACCTTCTCGCTCTACCGCGATCTGAGCGTCGCCGAAAACCTGCGGTTCTTCGCCGAGGCCTACCAAGTGCCCTCCCGCGACATCCCTGTCCGGATCGAACGCCTGCTGGCGTTTTCCCGGCTCGGCCCGTTTTCACGAACCATCGCCGAGCACCTCTCGGGCGGCATGCGGCAGAAACTGGCGCTCTCGTGCAGCATGCTCCACGAGCCGACAATCCTGCTGCTCGACGAGCCCACGACCGGCGTTGATCCGGTCTCCCGCCGGGAGTTCTGGGACATCCTGTACGACCTGAACCGGCGCGGTACCACCGTGCTTGTCGCCACACCCTACATGGACGAGGCTGAGCGCTGCACGCGGATCGGATTCATGTACGGCGGGCGCCTGCTGTCCGTGGCCCCTCCCGAGGAGCTGAGGGCCCGGATGACCGGGCACGTGCTGGAGGTCATCGCTGAGCCGCGGCGCCGGGCGCTGGCGGCCGTGCGGGGGCTCGACGTCGTCCGCACCGGGAGCGTGTTCGGCGATGCGCTCCACCTGACCGTCAGCGACGCGGCATCCGCCGAGCCGCACGTGCGCGCGGCACTCACCGCCGCCGGGATCAACGTGCAGGCGGTGCGCGCCGCCCGCCCGTCGCTGGAAGACGTCTTCATCTCGCTCCTGGCGCGGCCGGAGGAGGTCGGCGCACGCACATGACGGCTGAGGCCGCCATCGTCGCGCGCGGCCTGACCAGGCGGTTCGGCGATCTCGTCGCGGTCGATCACATCGACCTGGAGATCCCCCGCGGGGAAGTCTTCGGGTTCCTGGGCCCCAACGGAGCCGGCAAGTCCACGACGATCCGCATGCTGTGCGGGATCCTCGACCCGACGGCCGGCGAGGCGCAGGTCCTGGGGTACGATGTCCGCGCCCAGGCCGACCTCCTCAAGGCGCGCATCGGCTACATGAGCCAGCGGGCCAGCCTGTACGCCGACCTGACCGTGACCGAGCAGCTCGACTTCTACGCCAGGATCTACGGGCTGGATGCGGCGACCCGCCGGCAGAAGGTGCGCGGGTGGATCGAGACCTCAGGTCTGACCGGCCGCGAGCACGACCTGGTCTCGACGCTGTCGGGGGGATGGCGTCAGCGCCTGGCCCTGGGGTGCGCCATCCTGCACCATCCCGACCTCCTGCTCCTGGACGAGCCCACCTCCGGCGTCGACCCGCTGTCGCGCCGGGAGTTCTGGGACCTGATCTACAGGTTCGCCGACGCCGGCACCACGGTCATGGTCACGACCCACTACATGGACGAGGCGGAGCACTGCGACCGCCTGGCGTTCATCTACGGCGGCAAGATCGTGGCAGAGGGCGCGCCCCGCGAGATCAAGCGCCATTACCGTGGTGGCGATTTGCTGGAGGTCGTCTGCCGCGAGTGGATGCGCGCCCTGGACGTGGTGCGCGCCTCGCCGCTGGTCACCGAGGCGGCGCTCTACGGCACGGCCATTCACGCGCGGGTCCTCGACGCCCGGCAGGCCGTCCCGGCCCTGGAGCAGGCGCTGGCATCAGCCGGCGTGCAGGTGGTGGCC
>JACQHU010000034.1 GCA_016198805.1 Armatimonadota bacterium | reverse complement strand
GGATCGCCGAGGGAGTGAGCAACGCCATCCTGATCAAACTCAATCAGATCGGCACCGTCACCGAGACCCTGGAGACCATCCGGACCGCGCGCGCGGCCGGCTACGCGGCGATCATCTCGCACCGGTCCGGCGAGACCGAGGACGCGTTTATCGCCGATCTCGCCGTGGCGACCGGCGCAGGACAGATCAAGACCGGCGCGCCCTCCAGAGGAGAGCGCGTCGCCAAGTACAATCAGTTGCTGCGGATCGAGGAGGCGCTGGGGCCGCAGGCCCGCTACGCGGGATGGGAGGCCTTCCGGGCGGGAGTCCGCCGGTCGGGCTGAGCGGGCAGGATTCTCCCGGCCTGCCGCGAATGCCGCCAGGGAGATCGCCGGTTGTACGCGCTCCTTTCGTCGCAGCATCCGTCATGCCACACGTCGCCGCGCGCCGTCTCCACCTGCCTCCCGGCTCTGCTCGCCGTCCTGTCCCGCGCTGGGTCGGCCCGATGGTGGCCGTCGGCGTGCTGGTGGTGGTCGGCGCCGTCTTCGGCAGCGTGTACTGGGAAGGGTACCAGGTGCGGCGGGAGGCTGCGCGGCTCGTCCGGGAGCGTGACGAACTTCGGCTCCAGAACGCGCAACTCCGTGAGGAGATCGGGCTGCTGGACACGCCGGAGTACGTCGAGCGGCTGGCGCGCGAGCAACTCGGTCTCGTCCGGCCCGGCGAAATTGCCGTGATTCTGGTGCGGCCGACGCCCGCACCGGCGCCGGAGCCCTCGTCGAAGCCGGCGGGGGACGCCCCGGGGTGGTGGACGCGGCTGCGGTGGTTGTTACGTTGACACGTGAGAAGCGCGCGGGTATAATCCACCGCGCGCCGGCAGCGAGCGGAACTGTGACGTGCGGAACCGTGAAGGATCGAAAGGCCCGGGGTCCCCGCACCTTCGCGAAGGCGAATCTGAGGGGTGGGCTAGCGGAAGGAGCGTGCCAGTGCAGGAATGAGTACCGAGCCAGGCACTATCGTCGAGGGGACGGTCGTCAAGATCACCTCGTACGGCGCGTTCGTCGAACTCCCCGATGGCAAGAGCGGCCTCGTTCACATCTCCGAGATCGCCGATACCTACGTCAAGGACGTCAAGGACTACCTGAAGGAACAGGAGAAGGTTAAGGTCAAAGTCCTCGGCCTCAACGAGAAGGGCAAGCTGGACCTTTCGGTTAAACAGGCGCTGTCTCCTGAGGAACGGCAGCACCGGGCCCGGGCCAAGGCCTCCTTCGAGGAGAAGCTGAAGACGTTCATGAAGGAGAGCGAGGAGCGGCTGCTGGACCTCAAGCGCAACACCGAAGCCAAGCGCGGCGGCCGCCGGCGCAGGTAGTGTCCGGCATTCGATTCACTCGATTCCCAGCAGATAGGCGATATCTTCGAACGCCCGCCAGATGATGTCGTCGCGTTCCAGCAGACGCGACCGCTCGGGGAGTTCATCCTTTTCGTCGAGTTCCTGGATCTGCTCGTCCATCCGATGGATGCGGTTGCGCACCCCGCCCAGCTCCGGCGGGCCGATGGCCTCGTGCAGCGCCGCCCGGACCTGTTCGATGGCCTCCCGCTCGATCCGCCGGGCCATCTGGTCCATCTCCTGGGCCTGGATTCGTGAGTAGACCACGAGACCGCGGCGCTCCTCCAGCGCGGCGATCACCGTTTCGCGGAGCCGCTTCAGCAGCGGATCAACGGGCGGACGCGCCATCGTTCCCCTCTCCCTGGCCGGCGGCGGCCGGCGCGCCGGCATGACGGGCCAGCCGCACTTCCTGGTCACGATACTGCAACTGATAGAGTTTCGTGTAAATGCCCCCGCGGGCCAACAGATCGCGGTGGGTGCCCTCCTCGGCGATGCGCCCCTTGTGGATGACCAGGATGCGGTCCACGTGCTGGATCGTCGACAGCCGGTGCGCGATGATGATCGAGGTCCGGTTGCGCAGCACGCGCCGCAGGGCCTCCTGGATGAGCACCTCGGTCTCGGTGTCCACGCTGCTGGTGGCCTCGTCGAGCACGAGCAGCACCTCCGGATTGTGGGCGATGGCCCGCGCAAACGCAATGAGCTGCTTCTGCCCCACCGAGAGCGTGGCTCCGCGCTCGTGCACCTCGGCCTGGTAGCCGCCGGGGATCCGCTCGATGAACGCCGCGGCGTTGACGAACTCGGCCGCCCGGCGCACCTGCTCGGGGGTGATGCCGGTGGTCCCCAGCCGGATATTGTCCTCGATCGTCCCGGAAAACAGGAAGACATCCTGGAGGACCAGCCCGATGTGCCGGCGCAGGTCCCCCTGGTCCCACTGCCGGACATCGAGACCGTCCACCAGCACCTGTCCGCGCTGGGGATCATAGAACCGCATGATCAGGTTGATGATCGACGACTTGCCGGCCCCGGTGTGCCCCACGAAGGCGACGCTCTCGCCGGCGCGGATGCGGAACGAGACCCCCCGCAGCACCCAGTCCTCGCCGCCCGGGGGGACTGGAGCGCCATCGGGCGCGGCCTCCGGGCCGTCGCGCGGGGCCCGCTCGATCTCGGTCGGCCCCGAGGTCGGCTCGTAGGCGAACCAGACATCGCGGAACTCGATCTCCCCGCGGATCCGCTCGACGCGGACCGGCTGCGGGGGGTCCTGCACCACGATCGGCTCGTCCAGCAGCCGGAAGATGCGCTCGGACGACGCCATGGCCGCCTGCAGGATATTGTATTTCTCTGCCAGGTCCTCGATCGGCTCGAAGAACCGCTGGGCGTACTGGATGAACGCCACCACCAGGCCGACGCTCACCGCGCCCGTCAGGGCCTGCGTCCCGCCGTACGCGATGATGATCGCCACCGCGACCGCGCTCATCGCGCCCACCGTGGGGTGGAACAGGGCAAACGAGCGCAGCGCCGCCAGGTTGGCCGCCAGGTGGCCGCGGTTCAGGACGGTGAACCGGGCCTGCTCGCGGGCCTCCCGGCCGAACAGCTGCACAATCCCCATGCCCATGATGTGCTCGTTGAGGAAGGCGTTGATCCGGGCCAGGCGGACGCGGACCGCCCGGTACGAGTCGCGGGCCGCCACGCGGAAGCGCATCGTGAAGTAGACGATGGCCGGCAGCACCAGCATGGTGGCCAGGGCCAGGCGCCAGTCGAGATACAGCAGGATCGCGACAATACCCACCAGGGTCACCAGGTCGCCGAAAATCGCGACGACCCCCTGCGTGATCACCTCGTTGAGGGCGTCGATGTCGTTGGTGATACGGGTCACCAGCCGGCCCACCGGCTGCCGGGTGAAGAACGCGATCGAGAGGCGCTGGAGGCGGCTGAACAGCTCCATGCGCAGGTCGTACATGGCCAGCTGGCCCACACGCTGCATGACGTACGACTGGGCGTAGCGCAGGCCGAAGCCGGCAACCAGGG
>JACQHU010000032.1 GCA_016198805.1 Armatimonadota bacterium | reverse complement strand
GGCCGTGGGCCACCGCGCAGTAGGAGCAGTTCCGCGTGCAGACGTTGCCCAGGATCAGGAAGGTCGCGGTGCGCCGGCCCCAGCACTCCCCGATGTTGGGGCAGCGGGCCTCCTCGCAGACGGTGTGCATCTGCTGGGTGCGCATGATGCGCACCAGGTCGGCGTAGTTCTCACCGAACGGCAGGCGAACCTTGATCCACTCCGGGCGCTTCAGCTCAACGGCCACCGCGATACCCCTCGAACCAGGTTTTCATGTGATTGAGGAACGGCATGGCCACCGCGCCGTCGAAGATGCGGTGGTCGAAGGAGAGGCCCAGGTGCATGATCGGCCGGATCGCGATGGCATCGTCGCGCACCACTGCGCGTTTGACGATGGCGTCGGTCGCCAGGATCGCGGCCTGGCCGGGCACGACGATCGGCATCGACCAGATCGACCCGAAGACGCCGGGGTTGGTGAGAGTGAAGGTGCCGCCCTCGACGTCCTGGAGGCTCAGGCGGCTCGCACGGGCGCGGCGGGTCAGATCGTCCAGGGCGCGGGCGATGCCGGCCAGGCTCAATTGATCGGCGTTGTGGATGACCGGCACAATCAGGCCGTCGTCGATGGCGATCCCGACTCCGATGTTGACCGCTTTGCGGAGCACGACGCCCTCGTCGGTCCAGTGCGAGTTCACGATGGGGAAGGCGCGCAGCGCCTCGGCCGCGGCCTGCACGAAGAACGCCGTGTATGTCAGCGAGACGCCGTCGCGCCGCCAGGCTTCTTTGTTGGCCTCCCGCCAGGCGGCCACGGCGCTCATGTCCACCTCGATGACGCCGTAGGCATGCGGGATCTCGCGCTTGCTCTGCGCCATGCGCTGGGCGATGGCGCGGCGGATCGGCGTGAGCTTCACGAGTTCGTCGCCGGCGGGCGGAGCCGCGGCGGGCGCCGTAGCGGGTGCCGCCGGCGCAGGCGCCGCCGCAGGAGCCGGCGCGGGCGCTCCCGCGGCCCGGCTGGCGACGTACTTCAAGACGTCTTCCTTGGTGACGCGGCCGCCGGCTCCGGTGCCGGGTAACGTTTCCAGTACGGCCAGTGGGATGCTGTGCTCGCGGGCCAGCCGCTGGACCAGAGGGGATAGCCGGGGTCCGGCCTCTCTCGCGGCCGAGACGGCGGCAGCAGGTGCCGGTGGCCGCGCCGGCGCGGCCACCGGCGACTCGTCCGACCCCGCGGGGCCGCGGGCCGGCGTATACGCCGGCTGGGCAGCCGCGGGCCGGCCTGCAGCCGCCTCCGCGGCCTCGGTCTCGATCAGCGCGATCGCCGACCCCACCAGCCGGGTCTCGCCCTCGGGCACCAGCAACTGCAGCAGTATCCCCGCATACGGCGACGGCATCTCGACGTTGACCTTGTCCGTCGTGATCTCGACCAGCGGCTCGTACTTCTCGACCCGGTCGCCGGGCTTCTTGAGCCACCGGGCGATGGTCCCCTCGTGGATGCTCTCGCCGAGCTGGGGAAGCTTGATCTCGACCGGCATCTCAGTAGGCCGCCAGGCGCCGCATCGCGTCGGCGATCTTCGCTGCCGTCGGCATGAACGCCGCCGCCAGCGGGTCGGAATACGGCACCGCCGGCACCTCCGGGCCGGCCACCCGCACGATCGGCCCGTCCAGCGCGTCGAAGGCCTCTTCCGCGATCAGCGCGGCCACCTCGGCGCCGAAGCCCATGAACCGGTTGTCCTCGTAGACGATCATCGCCTTGCTGGTCTTCCTGACCGAGGCCAGGATCGTCTCGGTATCCAGCGGCCGCAGCGTGCGCAGGTCGACGACCTCGGCGTCGATACCTTCCTCGGCCACCTGGCTGCCGGCCTGCAGCGTTTCATGGAGCATCTGCCCGTACGCGAACACCGAGAGCGTGGTCCCCTGCCGGCGCACGACCGCGGGACCGATGGGCACGAGGTAGTCGTCGTCGGGGACCTCGCCCCGGGCCGACCGGTACAGCCGCTTGTGCTCCAGGAACAGCACCGGGTCGGGATCGCGGATCGCCGCCTTCAGCAGGCCCTTGGCGTCATAGGGCGTGTACGGCGTGACGACCTTCAGGCCCGGGACGTGCGCGTAGAACGCCTCGATGCTCTGCGAGTGATACAGCCCGCCATGGACTTCCACCCCGCCGCCGTACGGCGCGCGGATCGTGATCGGGCACCCGAAGGCACCGTTGCTCCGGTAGCGCATCCGGGCCGCCTCGCTGACGATCTGGTTGAACGCCGGGTGGATGAAGTCCGAGAACTGGATCTCGGCGATGGGGACGAGACCGTTGGCCGCCATCCCGACCGCCACGCCGACGATCAACGACTCCGCCAGCGGCGTATCCAGCACGCGCGCCTCGCCGAACTCCGCGTAGAATCCGTCGGTGGCGCCGAACACGCCGCCCTTCAGGCCGACATCCTCGCCCAGCACCAGCACGCGCTCGTCGCGCTGCATCTCCTCGTACATCGCCTGGCGAACCGCGTCGATCAGCCTCATCTCCGCCATGGCCGCCGCCTCCTCCGCCCTACCCCTCGAGGTAGACGTGCCGCCCAACAGTCGCCGGATCGGGCCAGGGGGCCTGTTCCGCGTACTCGGTGGCGTCGTTGACCACGGCCTTGATACGGTTGTGGATCTCGGTGTACCGCGCCTCGTCCAGGACGCCGACCTGCTCCAGGTAGTGCTTGAAGACGACCAGCGGGTCCTTGCTGCGGGCCGCCTCCAAGTCGGCGGTGGGCCGGTACTTCTCCTGCCGGTCCTCGGAGGAGTGGGCCGTCAGGCGTTCGACCTTGCACTCGATCAGCGTCGGGCCCTCGCCCGCGCGGGCCCGGCGCACCGCTTCCCTGCCGGCCTCGTAGGACGCCAGCACGTCCGAGCCGTCGACCACCACGCCGGGGAACCCGTACCCGGCCGCCCGGACGGCCACATCGTCCACGGCCATCTGCAGGCGCTGCGGCACCGAGATGGCGTAGCGGTTGTTCTCCACAATGAAGATCACCGGCAGCCTGTGGATGCCGGCGAAGTTCAGCGCCTCGTGCCAGTCACCCTGGCTGGTCCCGCCCTCGCCGATGGACACCACGCAGAGCTCGCCGCTGCCGCGGAGCTTCGCTGCATAGGCGATGCCCACGGCGTGCGGGTACTGCGTGCCGACCGGGCTGCTGGTCGACAGGATCTTGTGCGCGGCGTGCGCCCAGTGCGCCGGCATCTGCCGGCCGCCGCTTGACGGATCCCCGTGTCGGGCGAACAGGCCGAGCATCAGATCGCGGGCGGTCATCCCCTTGGTCAGACAGGCCGCCAGCGACCGATAGAACGGCACCAGCCAGTCGTGCTGGCGGTCCGTAGCCCACATAACGCCGACCTGCGCGCCCTCGTGCCCCTGGCCGGAGATCACGAAGGACACCATGCCGGCCCGCTGCAGCACCCACATGCGCTCGTCGATGGCGCGGGCCAGCGCGATGTGGGAGTACATCTCGAGCAGGTCTTCGGCGCTCAGGCCGAGCGCCCCGTGCCGGGTTGTCGCTGTCGTGGCGTTCGGGTTCTGGACCGCCATCGATCCCCGCCCCCCTCAAGGATCTGCGGGCGTCGGGTGACCCCAGGCCCGCCTAGGCGTGGATCACCCGTCCCAGGGCGTCCAGCGCCGCTTCCTTCACCGCCTCCGAGAGTGTCGGATGCGAGTGTACCGCCGCGCCAAGTTCGACTACCGTACCTTCAAGATACTTCGCCGCCACGCCTTCCGCCAGCAGTTCCGTCACCGAGGCCCCCACCATATGAATGCCCAGGATCTCCCCCGTGCGGGCGTCGCTGACGATCTTCACGAACCCCTCGCGCTCGTCCTCGATGGCGGCCTTGCTGTTGGCCTGAAACGCAAACCGGCCGACCCGGACCTCGTGGCCTTCCTCACTGGCCTTCTGCTCCGACAGCCCCATGGTAGCCACCTGGGGAATCGAAAAGGTCGGCCGCGGGACCGCCTGGTAGTTCATGGGCGGGTGCTCCTGGCCCGCGATCGTCTCGACGGCGTGGATCGCTTCGTCCGACGCGACGTGCGCCAGGCGGTAGGATCCGCCGATGACGTCGCCGACGGCGAAGACGCTCGGGACCGAGGTCCGCAGATCCGCGTCCACGGTGACGGCGCCGTTGCTGGTGGCCACGCCCGCCGCCTCCAGACCCAGCCCGTCAACGAGCGGCGCCCGGCCGACCGCGACCAGCAGGTAGTCGGCCTCGACCTCCATCGTCTCCTCGCCGCGCTGCAGGGTGATCGCCAGCTTCTCCCCACGCGGCGTGACGCCCGTCGCGGTGGTCCCGGTGTGCACCCGCATGCCCTTTTTGGTGAAGATGCGCTCCAGGGCCCCGCCGACGTCCTGATCCTCCAGCGGCAGCACCGTCGGCAGGAGTTCGACCAGCGTCACCTCAGTACCCAGCGCCCTGTAGAGGCTGGCGAACTCCACACCCACGGCGCCCGACCCCAGGATCACCATCGACCCGGGGATCTCCTCCAGCGCCAGCGCCCCGGTGCTGTCCAGGATGCGCACGTTGTCGATGACGACGCCGGGGATGCTGCGGGGCGCAGACCCGGTCGCGATCAGCGCGTGCGTCGTCTCCAGCTCATTGTAGGAGCCGTCGTTGAAGGCGACACCGATGCGGGTGGGGCTGACAAACCGCGCGCTGCCATCGAAGACGTTGATCTTGTGTTTCCGCATCAGGTACTGCACGCCTTTGTGGAGGCCCTCGACGACCTGCGCTTTCCGCTGCTGAAGCCGCGCGAGGTTCACGGCGACCGTCCCGACCTCCAGGCCGAGTGAGCCGGCGTCCTGCAGGCGCTCCAGCAGGTCGGCGGTGTGCAGCATCACCTTGGTGGGAATGCACCCGACGTGCAGGCAGGTGCCGCCCAGTTTCTCCCGCTCGACCACCGCGGTCCGCAGCCCCAGCTGCGCGGCGCGGACGGCCCCGACGTAACCGGCCGGCCCACCCCCAATGATAACCAGGTCAAAGGGGGCCGGCACGGCGGCCTCCGTGCGTGCAGCGATGCCCGGGGAGGAGAGGCGAGGTCAGGACGAGTGAGGGCAGTTCACCCATGGAAGAGGCGGATGTCGC
>JACQHU010000030.1 GCA_016198805.1 Armatimonadota bacterium | reverse complement strand
CGTGGTCTAGGCCCGTGATGCGCGCTCTTCTTCCGCCAGCACCCGGCGGAGCACCTTCCCGATCATCGACTTCGGCAGCGTCTCGCGGAACTCGACCGCCGCCGGGACTTTGTAGGGCGCCAGGTGCTGCCGGCAGTGGGCGAGCAACTCCTCTGCGGTGGCGCGGGCCCCGGGCCGCAGCACGATAAAGGCCTTCCCCACTTCCCCCCAATGCCGGTCGGGGATCGCGACCAGCGCGGCTTCCAGCACGGCGGGATGCGCGTAGAGGACCTCTTCCACGTCGCGGGGATAGACGTTGAACCCGCCGGTGATCAGCATCTCCTTCTTGCGGTCCACGACATAGAAGTAGCCGTCCTCGTCCTTGCGGGCGATGTCGCCGGTGTACAGCCAGCCATCGCGCAGGGCGGCGGACGTCTCCTGCGGCCGGTTCCAGTAGCCCGCCATGACCTGCGGGCCGCGGACGACCAGCTCGCCGATCTCTCCCCGCGGCAGGGTGCGGGTGCCGGTATCCAGATCGACGATCCGGGCGTCGGTGTCGGGCGCGGGGACTCCAATGCTCCCGGGCTTGCGCAGGCCCGCCAGCGGCGTGATGTGGGTGACCGGGGAGGCCTCGGTGAGGCCATAGCCCTCGACAAGAGTTCCGCCCGTAATCCGCTCGAAGCGCGACTGGACTTCAGCCGGCAACGCGGCGGCCCCGCTGATGCAGGTCCGGATCGAACGCAGGTCGTACCGGCCGATCTTCGGGTGGTTGACCAGGGCGTTGTAGAGGGTCGGCACACCCGGCAGTTGCTGCGGCCGGTACCGGGCGATCGCCTTGAGGACCGCCTCGGTCTCGAACCGCGGCAGCAGTACCATCCGCCCGGCCCGCAGCAGGCTGCTGTTCATCACGACCGTCATGGCATACGCATGGAAGAGCGGCAGGACGCCCAGGACCGTAATGACCTCCCCGGCTAGATTCGGGTACCACAGCACGCTCTGGTACGTGTTGGCCACCAGGTTGCCGTGCGTGAGCATGGTGCCCTTCGGTGTCCCCGTGGTCCCGCCGGTGTACAGCAGGACCGCGAGATCCGCGGGGGACTGCGATGCCTGCGCATGGAGCGGCGCGGCGCTGGTGGGCGCGCTGAACGGATGGGTCGCGGCATCGAAGGCCAGAGGCGGCCACTGCCCGTGGCGGCGGGCGCGCAGCGGGTAGAGCGCGCGCAGCACCGGCGGAAAGAACTCGTTGATCCGGGTCACGACGACATGGGCCAGGCGGCTGCCGGCGCGCGCGGCCAGGACGCGGTCAGCGAACAGGTCCAGGGTCACCGCAACCGTGGCCCCGCAGTCCGCCATCTGCGCGGCGATCTCCCGTTCGACATACAGCGGGTTGAACGGCACCACCACGCCGCCGGCCTTGAGCGTTCCGTAGTATGCAATGACAAACTGCGGGCAGTTGGGGAGGTGCAGCGACACCCGATCGCCGGGTTGCAGCCCGAGCGCGCGCAGCCCGCCGGCAAAACGGTCGGCCAGGTCGCGCAGGTCCCGATACGTCAGGTCCCGGCCGAAGAACGTGACCGCCGGCCGGTCGGGGAACCGGGCGGCGGCGTCGTCCAGGAAGTGCTGAAGGGGCCGGGCCGGATAGGCAATGGTGTGCGGCACACCAGGCTCATAGTGCCGCAGCCACGGGCGGGCCTCGAGCAACGTCTGATGTGACATCGTACTCCCGGCAGCGGGCGTCATGCCGCCGG
>JACQHU010000028.1 GCA_016198805.1 Armatimonadota bacterium | reverse complement strand
CGCCTCGGCGTCGGGTAGCGAAGCCAGCGCCCAGCCCACAGTGCGGGCGCCGTTGCGCAGCCCGGCCAGGCGGGCGATCTCGCCGTACGTCGTCACACGACCGCTCGGGATGCGGCGGACGAGGGCATGGATGCGGCCAAACAGCGTAGGCGTCCCGGCCCCGGTCATGGGCGCGGGGGCGTGCGGGCGCCAGGCGGAGGCACGCCGACTTCGAAGATGACGGTGCAGTCCCTGTGATCGATCCCGAGCATGCGACCTTCCGGGAGAGGTTCTCCTGGCGCTCGCGTTAATGTGGGACCGCTGAAAGAACACCCCCCGTCGATGCGCTTGCCGTACACGACCTCGATCCGCCTGTTACTGAGGGGGTACGGCTGGCGAGGAAAGAACTCCCAGCCATTGGGCTTGCGGAGAATCAAGAACCGGATCATCAGGAACGCCAGACCGACGACCAGGACGATTAGTGCTAGCCTGAGCAGCGTGCTCCTGGTGCCCTGCTGTGCGGAGTCGGGGCGGGCGGCCGCGAAGAGCGCTGCCAGCCACCCCGGGACGTAATAGGCCCAGGCCCCCATCGTGGACCACGTCCAGAACGTGAGAAGAAAGGCCGCCAGCAGCCGCACCCAGGAAAGTGGTACGAACAGAGGTACCGCGGCGGCTGCGACCGGCAGCGAGAGATTCCAAGGGAAAGTGGCCACTGGGAGCGTGGCAGCGGAAGCGATCGCGGTCAGGACAAACGCGATCCAGCTCGGCAGCGCGGCGCCATCCCGGAACGGTGCGCGGCGCTGGTGGACGATCTGCTCGGGCAGGCCCATAGGGCACCCGCCGATGCCTGGGGTCAGATCCGACGCAGCAGGATCGCCTGCTTGACGTCCTGGATCGCCTTCGTGACTTCGATCCCGCGGGGGCAGGCGTCGGTGCAGTTGAACGTCGTCTTGCACCGGAAGACGCCCGAGCGCTCGGCCAGGATCGCCAGCCGCTGCTCGGCCCCCTGGTCCCGGCTGTCGAAGATGAAGCGGTGAGCGTTCACGATGGCCGCGGGACCGACGTATTCGCCATCCGCCCAGAAAATGGGGCAGGACGTCGTGCAGGCGGCGCACAGGATGCACTTGGTGGTGTCGTCGAAGCGCGCGCGTTCCTGTGGGCTCTGCCGCCGCTCCGCCTCCGGCGCCGGATCGTGCGCGATCAGCCAGGGCATGACCGCGCGGTACTTCTCGAAGAACGGCTCCATGTCCACGACGAGGTCCTTGATCACGCGCATGCCGCGGATCGGCTCCACGGTCACCCGGCGGCCGGCATCCTTGATGAGGATCTTGCAGGCCAGTTGATTGCGGCCGTTGATCATCATGGCATCGGAGCCGCAGATCCCGTGGGCGCACGAGCGGCGCAGCGCCAGGGTCCCGTCGATGTACCACTTGACGTAGTGCAGGCCGTCCAGGACCCGATCGGTCGGCTCCGCGGGGACCTTGTACTCCTCCCAGTGGGGGGCCCGGTCACGTTCGGGGTTGAACCGCTTGATGCGGTAACGGACCTCCATCGTCAATACTTCCTTTCCTTGGGCTGGAACCGGGTGATGACCACCGGTTTGTACCGGAACTCGTACCCGTCTCGGCGCCGGTAGATCAGCGTGTGCTTCAGCCAGTTGGCGTCGTCACGGTTGGGGAAGTCCTCCCGGAAATGCGCGCCGCGGCTCTCGGTGCGGTTGAGCGCGCTGGCCACGGTGGCCTCGGCAAGGTCCAGCAGGAAGCCGAGCTCCAGGGCTTCCAGCAGGTCGGTATTGAAGCGCCGGCCGCGGTCGTCGATCTTCGCGCGCCGGTAGCGCTCCTTCAGGGTCTGGATCGTCTCGAGCGCGCTGGTGAGGTCGCCTCCGGTGCGGAAGACCGAGGCGCGGGCCATCATTTCTTCCTGGAGCGCGGCGCGGATGGCCGCCACCGACTCACCCTCGGTGCGCGCCAGCAGGTCCCGGATCTCCGCCGCCACGGCAGAGCCCGGATTCGCCCGCCCAGCGACCAGGTCGGACTCGCGGACGGTGCGCGCTATGTGCCGTCCCGCCCGCCGTCCGAAGACCAGGATGTCAACCAGCGAGTTGGTCCCCAGCCGGTTGGCGCCGTGCACCGAGACGCACGCGCACTCCCCGGCCGCGTACAGCCCCGCGACCGGCGTGTTGCGTTCATCCATGATGACCTGCCCGTCGTTGTTGGTGGGCACGCCGCCCATAGCGTAGTGGGCGGTCGGCTGGATCGGCACCGGCTCCCGCGTCGGGTCGATGCCCAGGTAGACGCGGACAAACTCCGTGATGTCCGGGAGCTTCTGAGCGATGATGTCCTTCCCCAGGTGCCGGAAGTCGAGGTGCAGGTAGTCTTTGCCCTCGATGCCCCGGCCTTCGCGGATCTCCATGTGCATGAAGCGCGAGATCATGTCCCGCGGGGCCAGGTCTTTGAGGGTCGGCGCGTACCGCTCCATGAACCGTTCGCCCTTGCCGTTGATCAAGACCGCGCCTTCGCCGCGGGCCGCCTCGGAAAGCAGGATCCCCAGCTTGTAGATGCCGGTGGGGTGGAACTGGAAGAACTCCATGTCCTCCAGCGGCAGACCCCGGCGCCAGGGGATCGCCACGCCGTCGCCTGTCAGCGCATGTGCGTTGCTCGTCACCTTGAAGATGCGGCCGAACCCGCCCGTCGCCAGGAGCACGGCCTTCGCGTGAAAGGTGTGCAGTTCCCCGGTGTCGATTTCGTAGGCCACCAGGCCGTGGCAGCGACCGTCCTCGATGAGGAGATCCAGCATCTGGAACTCATCGAAGAAGTGGACGCCGTGCTTGAGGCACTGCTGGTACAGGGTCTGGAGGATCATGTGCCCCGTGCGGTCGGCCGCGTGGCAGGCCCGCCGGACCGGACCCTCGCCGAAGTTGCGCGTGTGCCCGCCGAACCGGCGTTGCGCGATCAGGCCATCGGGGGTGCGGTCAAACGGCAGGCCCCAGTGCTCCAATTCGTAGACCGTCTCCACGGCCTCCTGGCACATCAGGTCCGCGGCGTCCTGATCCACCAGGTAGTCGCCGCCCTTGATGGTGTCGAAGGTATGCCACTCGGGATGGTCCTCTTCCAGGTTGCCCAGCGCCGCCCCGATCCCGCCCTGCGCCGCGCCCGTGTGGGACCGGGGCGGGTAGAGCTTGCTCACCACCGCCACATGGAGTCCTGCCAGTTCCGTGGCCGCCCGGAGCCCGGCTCCGCCGGCGCCCACGATCACCGCATCGAAACGGTGTTCAATCATCCGTCACCACGGGGGAGAGCTGGTAATCGACGTAGCGCAACACGGTGTGATCGATGATGGAGTCAAACCACCGCTTCCGGAACGCCTCTGCCTCGGGCGAGAGCAGCCATTTGCGGAAGTTGTTGGCGGCTTCCTCGCCGACCCAGAAGGCCTCATTCAGGTACCGGGGGCGCCGGGCCGGTCGCGGCCGATCGTAGGTCCCCTCAAACCCATCCAGGAATATCCAGGTCGTACGCCCGATGCATCCGAACCGCCGGGTGATCTCGTCCAGCTGGCTGTCGAGCCACTCGACAAAGGACTGTTCGTCCACTCCCGGTTTGATACTGTAGACGTGAACCACCCGCAGCATGTCCGTTCCCCCCTCGACCTGCTCCTCACAACCGCATCAGCACCGCGGCGGCGAGGATGGTGCCGACGATGGCGCTGCCGTAACAGGCAATGGGAATGGGCAGCCAGGACGCCTTCAGGCGAAGGCCTTCCGCGAGGGTGTACCGAAAGCGATGCGCCCAGTGAAACAGGGAGAGCGAGATCAAGGCGAACAGGTAGAGGCGGCTGAGCGGGTGGGAGATCAGGCCGACCATGCGGTCGTACGCGAACGCCTGCGGGATCCACCCCGCGGGCCCGGCGATGCCGCCCACGGCGATGTGGACCGGCACTAGGAACGCGGCCACGGTCCCGCCCACTGCAAAGAGCAACCACCAGATCGGTTCGCTCGACCGTCCCGTCTTCATGCGCGCAGCACCATCCACGCCGCGATGGCCGACACCACCGCCCAGGCCGCGTAGTTGGCCCAGAGAATCGTCCGCGGCTGGAGGCGCCGTTCGCCGATCCGGACGGCCATGGCCCGCGGCGCCAGGCTGAACCAGGTGAGCGAGTGGAATACGGCCGCGGCGAGGGCGACGATGTGAAAGGCCATCATGCCGGGTGTCGCCAGCCACTGCAGGTAGGCCTCGTAGGCTTCGCGCCCCTCGGCCAGCCGCCGCAGCAGGAGCAACAGCACGATCGCGTATCCGGCGATGAAGACGCTGGTGAGTTCGCGGACGACAAACAGGGTGTACGCCCGGCGCTTCCGCCACCAGTCAAACCGGACGGGGCGGTAGTACGGGCTCATCGTCTCCCCCACGGCAGGACCACGTTCTTCACCCACTCCAGCGCGCTGGACAGCTTGAGCCTCTGAATCGCGCCGGCGGGATCGACGTCTTTCGGGCACACCGTGCTGCATTCGCCGACGAGGGTACAGTCCCAGACGCCGTCGGGGCCGGCGGCGATCTCCTGCCGCTGCTCGCGGCCCTGGTCGCGCGAATCCAGGTTGTACCGGGCGACCAGTGCCAGGGCGGCCGGGCCGATGAACCGGGGCTCCAGTTCATAGACCGGACAGGCAGAGTAGCAGAGCAGGCAGTTGATGCACATGCTGAACTGCTTGTACCAGTCCAGTTCCGCCGGGGTCTGCCGGTACTCGCCCGCATCGAGCGGGCGATCGTCCTGGCGGACGATCCAGGGCCGCACAGCCGGGAGTTTCTGCATGAAATCGTCTAGCGAGATCACCAGGTCGCGTTCGATAGGGAAGTGCTCCAGAGGTTCGACCCGCACCGTGGCCGGGTAGTACTCCTTCAGGAAGGCGGCGCAGGAGAGCCGCGGGGTGCCGTTGACCATCATGCCGCAGCTCCCGCAGACGCCCATCCGGCACGACCACCGGTAGGACAGGGACCCGTCGATCTGGTCTTTGATGTAGTTCAGGGCATCCAGGACGACCCAGTCTTCACGGTAGGGGACCTGGAAGGACTGGAAGGCCGGCGCCTGGTCGCGCCCGGGACGATATCGCAGGACTTCCAGCGTGATGGTCGCCGAGGAGACGCTCGAGGTCATGCTCACCTCCCGTACACCCGTTCGGCCGGCGGCCAGCGCGTGACGACCACATCCAGGTAGTCGATGCGCGGCGCCCCGTCGGTGCGGTAGGCCAGGGTGTGCTTGAGGAACCGTTCGTCGTCCCGCTTCGGATAATCGGTCCGCTGGTGCGAGCCCCGCGACTCGGCACGGGCCAGGGCCGAGTGCGCCACCGCCTGCGCCGCGTCCAGCATGAAGTCCAGTTCCAGCGCGGTTACTAGTTCGGTGTTATAAGTCAACGTGCGGTCGTCCAGCGCGATGCGCGGGAAGTGGGCGCGCAGGTCGGCCAGCCGCTCACAGGTCCGCCGGATCCCCGCCTCGTCCCGGAAGATCCCGCAGCCATCCTCCATGGCCAGGGTCATCTCGGCGCGCAGGGTGGCGATGCGCTCGGTACCGCCTTCCTTGCGGAGGAAGTCACGGGAGAGGCGGTATTCCTCGTCGAGGACCTGGGTGATCAGGGCCGGACGGTTGATGGCCTGGTGCTCGCGCGCGAACGCCGCCGCCGCCCGGCCGGCCCGCGCCCCGAACACCAGCAGCTCCGGCAGGGAGTTCGACCCCAGCCGGTTGGCCCCGTTGATGCTGACGCAGGCGCACTCGCCGGCCGCGTACATGCCGGGCAGCGTGGTCGCGCCCCAGACGTCCGTGTGCACCCCGCCCATCATGTAGTGGACGACCGGCCGCACCGGGATCAGCTCGCGCACCGGGTCGATGCCCGCATAGTGGAGCGACAGTTCTCGCACGAACGGGATCTTCTGGTTGATCTTCTTCTCGCCCAGATGCCGGACGTCCAGGTGCACCACGTCGCCATACGGGCCCTTGATGGTCCGCCCCTTCCGCATTTCGTGGACAAATGCCTGGGAGATTCTGTCCCGGGGGCCCATCTCCATGGCGCGCAGGCGCGGCCACGGATCCGGTGGCCCCATCCCATAGTCCTGCAGGTAGCGGTACCCATCCTTGTTGATCATGATGCCGCCCTCGGAGCGGGCCGCTTCGGTGATCAGGATCCCGGTGGGCGGCAGGCCGGTCGGGTGATACTGGACGAACTCCATGTCCTTCAGCGGTACGCCGGCCCGGTACGCCAGCGCCATCCCGTCCCCCGCGCAGATAGCGCCGTTGGTGGTGAAGGGGTAGATCCGTCCCGCGCCGCCTGTGCAGAGGATGACGGCCCGGGCCGCCACCAGGTGGACGCGTCCCGTGCGCAGTTCGATGGCTGCTGCGCCCTGACAGCGGCCCCCCTCCACCAGCAGCCGGGTGGCAAACCACTCGTCGTACCGTGTGATCCGGAATTTCAGCGAGGTCTGGAACAGGGTGTGCAGCATGTGGAAGCCGGTCTTGTCGGCCGCAAACCACGTCCGTTCAATCCGCATGCCGCCGAAGGGCCGCACGGCCACGCTCCCATCGGGCTCGCGGCTCCACGGGCAGCCCCAGTGCTCCATCTGGATCATCTCGGGGGCCGCTTCTTTCACAAACGCTTCGACCGCGTCCTGGTCGGCCAGCCAGTCCGATCCGGTGATCGTGTCCTCGATGTGAGCGGCGAAGCTGTCGGCGGGTTTGATGACCGCGGCGGCGCCGCCTTCGGCCGACACGGTGTGGCTGCGCATGGGGTAGACCTTGGAGAGGATGGCGATGTCCAGCGTGGGGTCCATCTCGGCCGCCGCGATGGCGGCGCGCAGCCCGGCCCCGCCGCCCCCGATGATCAGGATGTCGTGCTCGGAAGGCTCGACCACGTTACCCTCCGCCCGGGATGCCGCGCACGCCGGGCTCGGTCATCGCCGCCGGGTCCAGGATCGTCTGCAGTTGCTCGGCCGTCAACCCGGTCCGGGCCAGGGCGATCTCCCGGACGGTCTTGCCCGTCCGCGCGGCCTCTTTGGCGATCTCGGCCGCCGCGTCGTAGCCGATGACGGGCGCCAGCGCCGTGGCCAGCATCAGGCCGCGCTCGACCAGCTCCGGCCCGCGCTCGGTCGCCTGCAACCCTGCCGCGCACTGCTGGGCGAAGTTCCGTGAGACCGCCGCCAGCAGGGAGATGCTACCCAGCAAGTTATGCGCCATGACCGGCATCATGGTGTTGAGTTCGAAGGCGCCCCACTCATTCCCGAGGGCCACCACCACGTCGTTGCCGATGACCTGGGCACAGGCTTGGATCACCGATTCGGCGATCACCGGGTTGACCTTCCCGGGCATGATGGACGACCCGGGCTGGACCGCGGGCAACTGCAGTTCCGCCAGCCCTGCACGCGGCCCCGAGCCCATCCAGCGGATGTCGTTGGCGACCTTGGTGAGCGCCGTCGCGAAGGTCCGCAGCACCCCCGACGTGAAGGTGACGGCATCCAGACACGCCTGCGCCTGGAAGTGGGCCGCCGTCTCGCGCAGGGAAATCCCGGTCAGTTCGGTGAGCCGCGCGCAGACCCGCGAGGCGAACTCGGGATGGGCATTGACCCCCGACCCCACCGCCGTGCCGCCCAGCGCCACCTCAGCGAGTTCAGCCTCCGCGTAGCCGATCCGGCGCCGGGCGCCAGCGACCTGATCGGCGTAGCCGTCGAATTCCTGGCCCAGGCGGACGGGGGTCGCGTCCATCAGGTGCGTGCGCCCCGTCTTGACGATGTCGTGGAACGCCCGGGCTTTCTCCCGCAGGGCCTGCTCGAGTTCGTCCAGCGCCGGTCGCAGCTCGTCGCGCAGCACCAGCAGGGCCGAGAGGTGCACGGCGGTGGGGATCACATCGTTGCTGGACTGGCAGATGTTCACATGGTCGTTGGGGTGGACGATCTTGGCCCCGCGCGCGGCCCCCAGCACCTCGGCCGCACGGTTGGCGATGACCTCGTTGGCATTCATGTTGGTCGAGGTCCCGGACCCCGTCTGGTAGATGTCGAGCGGGAACTCGGCGTCGAGTGCCCCGTCGGCCACCTCCTGGGCGGCCTGAGCGATGGCGGCCGCGAGCGTGCGGTCGAGCAACCCCAGGTCGGCGTTGACCTCCGCGGCCACGCGCTTGATCAAACCCAGCGCGCGGATGAACGGGCGCGGGAAGCGCAGGCCGCTGATGGGGAAGTTCTGAATCGCACGGGCCGTCGAGGCGCCGTAGTACGCCTCGCCGGGGACCTCCATCGGACCGAGCGAGTCGCGCTCGATGCGGGTGTTCGCGTCGCGAGTTTTCACGGGTCGGACCTCCCTCAGAGCCTCAGCGCGAATGCGGCGTGGGCCGGGCACTAGGAACCGGGCGAGAACTGCAGCGTGAACAGCACCAGGGCCCCCAGCGCCGCAAAGACGATCCCCACGATCCAGAGCGCCGCTTCGGCGGCCGCGCGCCAGCCGCGGTGGTGGATGTAATCGTCCAGGATGCCGCGCAGGCCGATCAGGCCGTGCGACAGCGCGAACAGCAAGATGAGCAGATCGTAGGCCCGCCAGAACGGGGTGCGGAAGCGCTGCGCCACGAACTGGAAGTCGATGGTGTCGGTGGAGTTGATCACGTGCATGATGTACAGATGCCCGATGACGAGTCCGATCATGGCCAGCGCGGAGACTCTGATGTAGAACCACAGGAAGAGAGGAAGCCCGCCGGCCGGCCGTTCCTGGTATCCTGTGCGGAAGGCGGCCTCCCTCATCGCAGGCCCACCACCTTGCCGAGTATCAGGTAGGCGACCGGGAGGAGCACCAGGATGTAGACGCCTGCGCCGATCCAGAACATGCGGCGGTAAACGCGGGTCGCGTTGGGCCAGAAGTCTAGGATCATGACTATCAGGCCGTTCCCGGCATGGAACAGGACGGCCGCGACCAGCAGGAACTCGATCGGCTTGAACCACGCCTGCCGGTAGATCTCGATGGTGCGGTTGTAGGCATCGGGGCCCAGGCCCAACATGGACGTCTCAATGATGTGACCGAAGAGGAACAGCAGGACCGCAACGCCGGTGATGCGGTGGAGCACCCAGGCGAGCATGCCTGGAGACCCACGGTACACGAGGCGACCTCCTGCGCGAAGACGTCTGGATATCAGGGGAATTCGGTGTGGCTCCAGACTGCTCCTGTCAACATTTGCTGCCAGCCGCGTTCTGCCGCCGGCCGTGTTCTGTCGCAGGTCAGTGATCATGGGCTTACCTGATCAGCGATGCACTCCCACCCGGGCCCGGGCAATGGTACGGCAGTACGGCAGAGATCTCTTGACATGGCCTGCTCCGACTCATACTATTTTCATATACATGTGAAATTCTTGTAGCATTCCCGGCCCGTACTCCGCGCCGGGCCGGGTAGCGGGGGGTGGCGGTGGGAGCCTGCCGAACGGGGCAGGTTCCTCGCTTTTCCTTGAACCCTCTTTTCCTTGAACCCTCCTGGCCGATGCGTTACAGTTGAGCAGGACTTCCCGCTCCGCAGTCCACACCCGCGTTGTGCGCGCCAGAGGACGGTGACCGCATGCTTCAGCTGGACACCCTGAAGCCCCCGACCGAGGGGCAGAGGATCGAGGTGAAAGGCGGCCGGCTGGTCGTCCCCACCCAGCCGATCATCCCCTACATCGAGGGGGACGGCACCGGGCCCGACATCTGGCGGGCCAGCCAGCGCATCTTCGATGCGGCCGTCGCGAAGGCGTACGGCGGGGGGCGCCGGATCGTGTGGTTCGAAGTGTTCGCCGGCGAGAAATCCTTCAACACCTTCAAGACCTGGCTCCCCGAGGATACGCTGCGCGCCTTCCAGCACTACATCGTCGGTATCAAGGGCCCGCTGACCACGCCGATCGGCGGCGGGATGCGCAGCCTCAACGTCGCCCTGCGCCAGTTGCTCGACCTCTACGCCTGCATCCGGCCGGTCCGCTGGTTCGAGGGCGTGCCCAGCCCAGTCAGGCGCCCCGACCTGGTCGACATGGTCATCTACCGCGAGAACTCCGAGGACATTTACGTGGGCTTTGAGTGGCCCGCGGGCTCGCCGGAAGCGAACAAACTCATCGAATTCGTCCGGAAGGAATTCGACTGGAGGGTGCGCGAGAACTCGGGCGTCGGCCTGAAGCCGATGAGCGCGTTCGGGTCCAAGCGCCTGGTGCGCAAGGCGATCCAGTACGCCCTCGATCGAAGGCGCAAGAGCGTGACCCTCGTCCACAAGGGGAACATCCAGAAGTACACCGAAGGGGCTTTCGCCAAGTGGGGGTATGAGCTGGCGAAAGAGGAGTTCGCCGATCAGACCATCACCTGGCAGGAGGTCCAGGACCGGCACGGCGGCAAGGTCCCGCCGGGGAAGATCCTGCTGCAGGACTACATCGCCGACGTCACCTTCCAGCATGTCCTGACGCGGCCGCGGGACTTCGCGGTGATCGCGACCAGCAACCTCAACGGCGACTATCTCTCGGACGCCATCGCGGCGCAGGTGGGCGGGATCGGCATGGCGCCGGGCGCCAACGTCAGCGACTTCCACGCCATCTTCGAAGCCACTCACGGCACCGCGCCGAAGTATGCCAATCAGGATAAGGTCAACCCGGGCTCGCTGACGCTGTCCGGCGTCATGATGCTGGAGTACCTGGGCTGGCAGGAGGCCGCGGATCTGATCATCAAGGGGATGGAGAAGACATTCAAGCAACAGGTCGTGACCTACGACCTGGCCCGCCTGATGGACGGGGCCCGGGAGGTCAAGACCAGCGAGTTCGCCGCGGCCGTGATCGACAACATGCCGTAAGGAGGCCACCGTGCCGAAGCGACCGAAAGTCTCGATCATCGGCGCCGGGACCGTCGGGACCGCCGCCGCGCACTGGATCGCCAGCCGGGAACTGGCCGACATGGTGCTCGTGGACATCATCGAGGGCCTGCCGCAGGGCAAGGCCCTCGACATCATGCAGTCCGGGCCCATCGCCGGCTTCAATGTGAAGGTCACCGGCAGCAGCGACTACGCGGCCACGGCCGGCTCGGACGTGGTGGTCATCACCGCCGGGATCGCCCGCAAGCCCGGCATGACCCGGGAGCAGTTGATCGACACCAACGCCGGCATCATGCGCAGCATCATCGGGCCGGTGGTGGAGCACTCCCCCAACGCGATCCTGCTGGTGGTGACCAACCCGCTGGACGCCATGACGTACCTGACCTTCCGGGCGGCGGGACTGCCCCGCCAGCGGGTCGTCGGCGAGTCGGGGGCGCTGGACTCCACGCGCTTCCGCACCTTCCTCGCCATGGAACTGGGCGTCTCGGTGGAGGACGTGCATGCCCTGGTCATCGGCGCGCACACCGACAAGGACATGGTCCCGCTCCCGCGCTACGCCACGGTGCGGGGCATTCCCATCTCGCACTTCCTGACGCCGGCGCAGATCGAGGCCGCAGTCGCGCGGACCCGCCGCGGCGGCGCGGAGATCACCGAACTGATGAAGGCCAGCGCCTTCACCGCGCCCGGCGCGTCGATCTGTGAGATGGTGGAAGCGATCCTCCTGGATACTAAGCGGGTGATCCCCTGCTGCGCCTCTCTGGACGGCGAGTACGGGGAGCGGGATGTCTGCGTGGGGGTGCCCATCGTGCTGGGCGCGGGCGGCGTGGAGCGGATCATCGAGCTCCCGCTGGACGCGTCAGAGAAGGCGGCCTTCAAAGCGTCGGTGGGCGCCATCCGGGAGATGCTGGGGGCCCTGAAGGTCTAGGGCTGCCCGGACTCCCCAAGATGGCTACCGCAGCAGGCCTCATGCGCGTCGAGCCCGTTGTCCTCGACAGCACGCACGTGCGGCTGGAACCTTTGTCCCTCGATCACCACGCCCAGCTCTGCGAGGTGGGGCTGGACGAGGACCTGCTGCGCTGGACCGAGTCCTACGAGCCGACGCCCGATGGCCTGCGAGCTTACATCGAGGCCGCGTTAGGGATGCAGGCCGAGGGGACGGCGCTGCCGTTCGCGGTCATCAGCAAGGCCGCCGGCCGGGCTGTCGGCAGCACCCGGTACGGCAACATCGACCTCGGCAACCGGCGGGTGGAGATCGGGTGGACCTGGTACGGCCGCCCCTGGCAGCGCACCGCCGTCAACACCGAGACCAAGTACCTGCTGCTGCGCCATAGCTTTGAGGTCCTCGGCTGCATCCGCGTGGTGTTCAAGACCGATGTGCTGAACGAGCGATCCCGGACGGCCCTCCTACGCATCGGCGCCAGGGAAGAGGGCGTCTTCCGGAAACACATGATCCTGCCCAGCGGCCGCATCAGGGATACGGTGTACTACAGCATCGCCGACGACGAATGGCTCCAGGTGAAGGCGAAACTGGCGGCTATGCTGGGCACTCCTTCGACGAGGGCACTGACGCTGTAGTGCCGCACCGGGGGACGGATGTCCCTCGACGTCTTGGGGCATCGCGTCAATACCGTCGTTATCCACGGCGCCGGTCATGTGCCTGCGCTCACGCGCCCGCGAGAGGTCGCCGCCGCTGTCGCAGACTTCCTCGGCACATAGCAGAACGCCGTCCGCCCTGCCCCTTGTGACCGGCAGGCGACGGGTGCGACAATGCTGGCCAGGAACGCGTGCCGGACAATGGGGTGATTGATGAAACTCCACGAGTACCAGGCAAAAGAAATCTTCGCGTCCTACGGCATCCCCGTCCAGAAAGGCACCGTCATCGAGGGGCCCGAAGAGATCGACGGCCTCACGCTCACCTACCCGGTCGTTCTAAAGGCCCAGGTGCTCGTCGGAGGCCGCGGGAAGGCGGGCGGCATCACGCTGGCCGCCACCCCCGCCGAGGCCCGCGAGAAGGCCGCCCAGATCCTGGGGATGGACATCAGGGGCGAGCGAGTCCGCCGCCTGCTGGTCGCCGAGGCTGCCAACATCGGCGCCGAGTACTACCTGGCGTTCACGGTGGACCGCTCCGTGCGGAGGCTGGTGGTGATCGGGTCGGGCGCGGGGGGCATCGACATCGAGGAAGTCGCCCGCACCACGCCTGAGAAGATCGTCAAGCGGCACATCGACCCGTTTGTGGGCTTCCACCCGTACTCCGCGCGCGAACTGGGAAGAAAACTCGGCTTCACCGG
>JACQHU010000027.1 GCA_016198805.1 Armatimonadota bacterium | reverse complement strand
GATCAGGGGCATGCGCGCCCGCCACTGGTACGGGACCGGCAGGCGCCGCCGGGTCTGCGCCCAGGGCACCAGCGCCGCGGGACGGTCGGGAGTACCGAGGCGCGACGGCAGTTCGTCCTCGTAGCAGAGACCGTCGATCAGCCCGGCGGCCCGCGCCTGCTCGGCGCCGAAGGGGGCACGGTCGATCGCGGCGCGCACAGCAGCGGGGTCCAGCCTGCGCGCAGCCGCCACGTCGCGGACGAGGTCATATAGTATCGAGTCCAGCAGCGACTCCACCATCTCCCGGTGGTGCTCGGACATCGCCGGCCGCATGAAGGGGTCGGCGGCGGTCTTGTACTCCGCGATGCGCTCAAACTCCGGGAGGATGCCGGCCCGGTCGAACGCCTGACGGAAGAAGGTGATCTCGCTGCGCAGGCCGGTGATCTGCCAGGTCCCGGCCTCCGCCATCCAGATCTCATCGGCTGCGGCCGCCAGGTAGTACGAGGGCAGGTCGGCGGCCGGGAGATAGGCGACAATCCGCTTCCCACGCCGGCGCACCTCCGCCAGCGCATCGCGGAGGCTCTGCACCGTGGCCAGGCGCGGCGGGAAGCGTCCCAGGTCGCGCACCCGCAGCAAGACGCCACGCACGCGCGGGGCGGCCGCGATCCGCTCCAGGCGGGCGCGCAGCGCCTCCAGGCTCTCGTCCGGGCGCCGCCAGGGCGGCTGCGCGAGGCGCTGGAGGAGCGGCCGGCGGGGCGGCGTGCGCTCCGGATACGAACCCGCCACTTCCACGACGACATAGTCGACCCGGGGCCCGGGGAGGCGGGCGATCAGGTTGAAGACGAACCGTAAGGCGTTTCGCAGGAGATCGACGATCCAGATCATGTGGTCACCACCGGCGATTCAATCGTACCCCAGCTCCGCCAGGCGCTCCTCGTCGAACCCGAAGTAATGCGCGATCTCGTGCACGACGGTCCGCCGGATCTCCTCGCGCATTTCTTCGTCGGTCTCGCAATCTTCCTCCAGCGGGCCCTGGAAAATGGTGATCAGGTCGGGCAGCGCGTAAGGCTGCAGCGGACTGCGCTGGGGCAGCGGCGTCCCCTGGTAGAGGCCGTACAGCACATCGCCGGGTTCCATCCCCGCCCCGGCTAGATGGTGGTCGGTGGGCCAGTCTTCGACAACGACCTCGATGTTGTCCAGCGCCGCGCGCAGGTCAGCCGGAATACCGCGCAGGGCCTCGGCCACGAGTTGCTCGAATCGCTTCCGGCTGATGCGGACCATGCCCGGACTCAGAATAGCATAGGGGCCCCAGAAGATATCCTGGGACCACGAGGAGACAGCGTGTTGGTGCGCCGTACCTGAACTCGTTCCGGAACGAGTTGGGGGGGGTAGCCTGCTGCCCGGCATCGAAAGAAACCGGAAGAAATTTGGCGCGGGGGGCTTGACAAGTCCGCACACCGCATCTTGAGACTGCCGAGGAGACACTTCCAGACGGTCACCACGCGCACGTGCAAGCCCCAGAATCGCACGGTGTGCCTG
>JACQHU010000035.1 GCA_016198805.1 Armatimonadota bacterium | reverse complement strand
TCTGACGAGGCGGCGGGCCTGATAGGCGGTCTGGGTCTGGCGCCGTCGCTGAATGTGGGAGACCATTTCGCCATGGCACAGGCTGCCCACGGATCTGCGCCAGATCTGGCGGGGCGGGGAGTCGCCAATCCCTGCGCCCTCATCCTCTCGAGCGCCCTTCTGCTCGACTGGCTCGGCCACCGTCACCGCGATCCGACTGCGCTGGCGGCGAGCGCAGCGATCCAGAGGGCCGTCGCGACGACGTTGGCCGAAGGGCGCAACCTGACTCCTGACCTCGGCGGAGACGGAACCACCCGGTCTCTGGGCTTGACGATCATGGAGCACCTCGCACAACCGCATGGTTCCTGAGCGCGCTGGTCGGAGAGCGTGCTGGAATCTCAGGGAAGCTCAGGAGGTCGGCAACTGTCGCTAACCCACGCCCGGCACCGGGAACCGGCGGCAGAGCGCGCGGACCTCTTCTCGGATCGCCTTCAGCCGTTGGCTTCCCACGATCCCCGCACGGAACTCCCTGAGCACCCGGTTCCTGGCCTCCCGGTCGTCCGGCAGTTGGAATCCTCTGATCTCCTCTCGCACCTGCGCCATCCAGCCGGCCAGATGCACCATCTCCGGCTCCCGCATGCCGCGGGTGGTCGCGGCCGGCGTCCCCAGGCGGATGCCTGAGGGATAGAACGCCGACGACGGCTCGCCGGGGATGGTGTTCTTGTTGACCGTGATGCCGACCGCGTCCAGCGCCTCCTGCAGGAAGACCCCGCGGCCGATCCCATCCGGCGTCAGGTCGACCAGCAGCATGTGGTTGTCGGTCCCGCCGGTCACGAGTGTGAACCCCCGCTCCATCAACGCCTGTCCCAGGGCCCTGGCGTTGGCGACGATCTGCGCGGCGTAGGCCCCAAACTCCGGCTTCATCGCCTCTCCCAGCGCGACGGCGATCGCGGCCGTCGTATGGTCGTGGGGCCCACCCTGCAGACCCGGGAAGATCGCCCGGTCGATCTTGTCGGCGAGTTCCGGGTCTTTCGCCAGGCCGCGCTCGGTAACCATGATCATCGCGCCGCGCGGTCCCCGCAGTGTCTTGTGGGTGGTGGTGGTGATGATGTGCGCGTGCGGCGTGGGGCTGGGATGCACGCCGCCGGCGATCAGCCCCGCGATGTGCGCGATGTCCGCCGCGAAGTAGGCGCCGACCTCATCGGTCACCTCGGCGAACCTGGCGAAGGGGAACTCGCGGACATACGCGGTGGCGCCGCACCAGATCAGCCGGGGCCGGTGCTCGCGCGCCAGGCGCCAGACCTCGTCGAAGTCGATGTACCCGTCGGGCCGCACGTGGTAGGGGACGCTCTTGTAGAAGGTGCCGGTCGCGCTGACCTTCCACCCATGGGTCAGGTGGCCGCCGTCGGGCAGGTTCTGCCCCATGATGACGTCCCCGGCCTGGCAGGTGGCGAAGTAGACCGCGAGGTTCGCCGGGCTGCCCGAATAGGGCTGCACGTTGGCATGGGGCACGCCGAATAGGACCTTGGCCCGCTCCTGCGCCAGCCGCTCGACGGCGTCGACGACTTCGTTGCCGCCGTAGTAGCGGCGCCCCGGGTAGCCCTCGGAGTACTTGTTCGTCAGGATGCTGCCCATCGCTTCGAGGACGGCGGGCGAGGTGTAGTTCTCCGATGGGATGAGTTCCACGCCGTCGCGCTGGCGCTCGCGCTCCCGCACCATCAGGGTGTGGAGTTCCGGATCCTGCGTCGCAAGCGCCATCCCAGGCCCCTCCCGCGCCCGGTCCCGTCGTGCCGGACGTCGTGCCGGATCGGTACCGGTATGCTATCGTTGTTCTTCGGTGAGCCGCACGGGCGGGCCTTCAGGGGAGGACTGCCGCGCGGTTCCCCCGAAACCGGGAGGCACCCCACGCAGTCCTCAGGAGGTGCTCGTGTGCCCAACGTGCACATCTTCGATCACCCGCTGATCCGCCATAAGCTGACGATCCTCAGGGATAAGCAGACCGGGCATAAGGAGTTCCGGGAGATCACCGAGGAACTGGCGATGCTGATGGCCTACGAGGTCACACGGCGGCATCCGGTGCGTGAAGTCGAAGTCGAGACGCCGCTGGCCAAAACCACCGGCTGGACGATCGCTGGCCAGGAGATCGCCGTCGTGCCTATCCTGCGCGCCGGACTGGTCATGGAGACCGCGATCACGCGGCTGATCCCGACCGCGCGGGTGGGGCACATCGGGATCTACCGGGAACACGACACCTTGCTCCCGGTGGGCTACTACGCCAAGCTGCCGCCTGATGTCTCCGACCGTGAGGCCATGATCCTCGACCCGATGCTGGCCACCGGCGGGTCCATCGTGGCCGCGATCGACACCCTGAAGCAGCACGGCTGCCGGAGCATGAAGGTCATGGCGATCATCTCCGCGCCCGAGGGCATCAAGAAAGTGCACGACGCCCATCCCGACGTGGATATCTACACCGCCGCCGTCGACAGCCATCTGAACGAGAAGGGCTACATCGTGCCCGGGCTGGGCGACGCGGGCGACCGGCTGTTCGGGACGAGGTAGCGGTAGGCCGCAGGACCGCTGATGGCCGTCTGGATCGGGACCTCCGGCTACGCGTACGATCACTGGCGGGGGATCTTCTACCCCGAGGATCTCCCCCGCGCTCGGTGGCTGAGCCACTACGCGAGCGCCTTCCAGGCGGTCGAACTGAACATCACCTTCTACCGCACACCGCAGGAAGCCTCGGTCACCGCCTGGCACCGGGCCACGCCGGCAGGATTCCGGTTCGTGCTGAAGGGCAGCCGGTTCCTCACGCACATCAAACGGCTCCAGGACGCCGCGGAAAGTCTTGGGACGTTCTTCGGCGCGGCCAGGCCGCTGGGAGCGAAGCTGGCTGCGGTGCTGTGGCAGCTGCCGCCGCGGTTCCGCGCTGACCCCGGCCGCCTGGACCGATTTCTCGCCGCCGCCGAGCGGTCCGCCGCGGCCTACGTTCGCAAGACCGGGCGCGTGCGGCACGCGGTAGAGTTCCGCGACCGGTCGTGGTTCGACGAAACCGTCTACCAGGTGCTGCGGCGGCATGACGCAGCCCTGGTCATGGCCGACGCCCCGTTTCGCCTGGTTGCCGGGCCCATGAAGCGCCCGGCGCGCTCCTCGGAGGGAGTGGAGACCATCCAGGTGCCTGTCGTCGGTTCGTGGATGTACGTGCGGCGTCACGGCCCGGGAGGGCAGTACGGCGCCTGCTATCCCGACGGGCACCTGCGCCGCGACGCCGAGGCCATCGCTGCCTGGGGCGAGCGAGGTGACGTGTTGGTGTTCTTTAACAACGACTACGCCGGGTACGCGGTCCGCAACGCCATGGCTCTCGGCCGGCTGGTGGCCGGGCATCCCAGGGCCACAGCGGCCTCGGGAGGCAGGGCGTGAGCCTCCCGCCGTTCGTGTCGGGAATCCTCGCCGTCCTGCTGGCGGCGGCGCTGGGCAGCATCCCTACCGGCTACCTCGCCGGCCGGTGGCTGCGGGGCGTCGACGTCCGCCTGCTGTCGCCGCACAATCTCGGCACCGGCACCGTCGTCGCCGCAGCCGGCATCCCGGCGCTGGTGGTCGCCATGGTGCTCGACCTGGCAAAGGGCGCCCTCGCCATCGTGGTGGCCCGCCTGCTGGGCGCGTCTACGTGGGTGCTGGCCGGTGCTGCCTCCGGGCTCCTTGTCGGGCACGCCTACTCGCCGCACTGGTTCTTCGTCCCGCCGGCCGGGGTCCGCATCAGGGGTGTGGTCGTCGCCGCCGGCGCCGTGGCGACGCTGGCGGCTCTCAGGGAGATCTCCTGGGCAGCAGTGGTCGTCCCGGTGGGTGTCGCGGCGGTCGCGCTTGCCGGCCCCAGGCTGGGCGGCCCGCGGTGGGGGTATCTCTCGCTGGCAAACGTCCTGGGCACGATGAGCCTGCCGGCCGTGCTGGTCGTCACGGGGGCCGGGACGCCGTACCTGGTCGCCGGCGCCGCCTATGCGCTGCTGACCCTGTGGACGCACAAGGAGCACCTGGCCCGGATCACCGACGGCATCGAGCCGCGCCTGGGAGAGCGGCTGCCCCTGCCCGGGCTGGATGGGGGAGAGGTGGCGTGCGCCTTTCTCATCCACCCCATGACCGTCAGGGATGCCTGGGAAGCCAGGCGGTTTCGCTGGGCGCTGCCCCTGTATCGCCGGGGCCTGGTTCCCGAGAGGGCCTTCCGGTGGCTTGCGCGCATCACGCGTCCCATGAAGGTCGACGACTGGCATCCCATCGTGACGGCCGACGGCCGTCGCGCGCGGGTCTACCTGATCGGGACGCCGCTGCTGCCAGATCAGATTCGCGCCGAACCGGCTCTCGCTGTTCGCCGTGCCATCCAGGCGGCTCGTCTGGCGGCAAACCTCGGAGCGACCGTGCTGGGGCTGGGGGCCTACTGGTCGGTGGTTGGGAACAAGGGCCTCGACGTGCAGGCGCAGTCCCCGATCGCGATTACCAACGGCGGCGCCTACACGGCTGGCACCATCAAGATGGCGGTGCCGTTGGTGCTCGAACGCCTTCGGAGTCGGGGGATCGAGCCCGCCGGCGCGACGACGGCGGTGGTAGGCGCCAACGGCGTCGTCGGGTTCGGCATCTGCCGGGCGGTGGTCGAGCACGTCGAACGGCTGATCATGGTGGGGACGGATCAGGAGCGGCTCGATCGTTCGAAGGATCTCTTGCAGCGGCGCTCTCCTGGTGCGGTGATCGAGGCCACCACGCGGCTCGAGAAGCTGCGCGAGGCTGATGTGATCTTCACGGCCACGTCTGAACCGAAGCCGGTAATCTTCCCCCAGCACGTTCGAGAAGGCTGT
Organism: Armatimonadota bacterium; assembly: GCA_016198805.1. Lineage (GTDB taxonomy): Bacteria > Sysuimicrobiota > Sysuimicrobiia > Sysuimicrobiales > Humicultoraceae > JACQHU01. The sequence goes on along the minus strand of JACQHU010000035.1, from coordinate 76 downwards.
CTGATCGTTGACCTCGGCAGGCCGGCGGACGTCGACGGGTCGGTCCACGTCGTGCCGGGCGTCGAGGTGATTCCTG
>JACQHU010000033.1 GCA_016198805.1 Armatimonadota bacterium | reverse complement strand
GATTTCGGCGGCATAGGCGCCAAGACCCCGGTCGCGTTCGGATTGATCGGGCAAGAAACCGCCTCTGGAGTCCGACGTTCCGTGCTACGGAAGGCTTGGCTGAACAGGGGTGGGATGCCTGCTGGCGGTGGGATATACGCCCCAATCCGGGGACCGGGCGGTCCACCGGCCGGCATTCCGTGTGTCGGCATTCCGTGTTGACCGGCGGGGAAGAGTGTCGTACCCTCAGACCAGACCGACGCGTCGGTCTGGTCGCTCAAGGCCGGTTCGGGTCGCCTGCGGGGCGTCTGAACGGTCCGGGATGACTTTACTTCACCGTCAGGAGGGGACTGGTGGCGCGGGGCAGCGCAACCGGCTCGACCGAAGGGGCGGCCCTGAGGCGTCCGATCGAATCAGTAACCCGCGAACGCCTGCTGCAGGCGGCCATGGACGTCTTCGCCCAGCACGGCTATCACGGCACGACCGTGGACGACATCGTGGCCGCCTCGCAGACTTCCAAGGGCGCCTTTTATCACTACTTCCCGAGCAAGCAGGGTATCTTCCTCAACCTCCTCGACCGCCTTATCGAGATGGTGGAGGCCGGCGTGGAGGGTGCGATCGAGCACGAAGAGGGCGGCCTGGCAAAGGTCGAGGCGGCTCTCCGGGTCGTGCTGGAAGTCGCGTCCGCGCACCAGGACCTGGCGCGCATCCTGCTGATCGAAGCGGCCGCGCTGGGCCCGGAGTTCGAGCAGAGCCGCCTGGGCATCCACCGGCGGTTCGCGGCGCTCATCCAACGGCACCTGGATCGCGCGGTGGCCGACGGCTCGATTCCTGCCCAGGACAGCCGGGCGGCCGCGATGGCCTGGATCGGCGCGATCAACGAGGTCGTCACGCAGGACATGGCCGCCGGCCGCGACCTGATGGCAAGCCTGCCGGCGATCCGCACCCTGCTGCTGCGGAGCGTGGGCGCCAGGGTGGCTGATGAGACGGCCTAGCATGCCAGAGGTCCGCGCTCATTCTGTGGACGCCGCCGTGGGCGTGTTGGAGCAGATTGCGCTGGCATCCGAAGCCGCTGCGCGGAAGGCCCGCAGCCTGGGCCGCCCGGTGCTCGCCTGGGCGGCGGCCGCGATTCCCGACGTCGATCCTGTGGACCTCTTCGAGCACGGGACGATCGCCTCGAGTGAGCGGATCCTCTGGATCCGGCCGGATGAGCGGTTCAACGTCGTCGGGATCGGGACGGCCTGGTCATTCACCCCTGAGGGCCCGGACCGGTTCAGGCTGGCCAGGGCCGCCTGGCGAGAGTGTCTGGACGAAGCGGTGGGCGCCGGGGACCTCGACGACGGTGGCACGCAGCCGACCAGCGCCGGACCGGTCGCGGGGTCGGTCGCCACAAGACCGGTGGCCGTTGGACCGGTCGCGCTCGGCGGGTTCGCCTTCTCGCCCAATTCCCCCGCGACGGAGGAATGGGAAGGATATCCTGCCGGCGCGCTTGTCGTGCCGCGGATCGCGGTGTGGAGCGATGCCGCGGTGTGCTGGCTGATCCTGGCCGCCATGGTGAGGCCTGAGGACCATGGTGTCGATGGCGACGATGCAGGGATCGCGCGGGTCATCGACGCGGTCGCATCGGGCAGACGGCTCACGCCGGTCGCATCACCACTTGCCTCAGCGTCCCCGGCTGCCTCAGCTGCACCCCTCGCCTCACCTGAGTCCAGTGTCCGGCTGGAGGAAGATCCGCCTGCGGACCGCTGGAAGGAGATGGTGCGTGAGGCCGTCTCTGCCGTCCGGCAGGGAAGGCTCAGGAAGGTCGTGCTGGCTCGCGCGGTCAGGGTGCGTGGAGTTGCCACCGGTGTCGGCGACGTGCTGCAAAGACTCCGCGCCGGGTATCCGGGCTGCGCGATCTTTGCGGTCGCGAGAGGCGATCGCTGCTTCCTGGGCGCCACGCCCGAGCGGCTCGTCAGGGTCTTCGACGGAACCGTCAGCACCACCGCGGTGGCCGGGTCCGCGCCGCGTGGGAGGACGGAGGACGAGGACCGGCGGTTCGGCGAGGGGCTGCTGAGCAGTGCCAAGGACCGGATCGAGCACGGCATCGTTGTCGAGACGCTCAGGGAGGTCTTCTCGTCGGTGTGCGCCGAGGTGTCGATTGGCGCGGAGCCCGTGCTGCTCAAGGTGGCCAACGTGCAGCACCTGTGCACGCCGATCGAAGGGCGCCTGGCCGATCACCTCAGCATCTTCGACCTCATCGACCGGCTGCACCCCACTCCGGCTGTCGGCGGCATGCCAAGCGATGCTGCGCTGCACTGGGTGGCCGAGCACGAGGGCCTGGAGCGGGGCTGGTACGCCGGCCCCGTGGGCTGGGTCGACTGCACGGGCAACGGTGAGTTTGCTGTCGCCATCCGGTCGGCGCTCCTGCGCGGGTCCGAGGCCATCCTCTACGCGGGGTGCGGCATCGTGGCCGACTCCGATCCTGACGCGGAATACGAAGAGTCGCAGTTGAAACTCCGGCCCCTGGTCTCCGCGCTGGGCGCGGAGGATGCGGAGGTGCGCCGGCGATGACGCCACCGTGAGGCCGGCATGATGAATCCCGAAAACGCCGCCTACGCCTACATCGGCGCGGCCGTCGACGACCTGGTCCGCTCGCACGTCACGCACCTGGTCCTCTGTCCGGGCTCCCGGTCGACGCCGCTGGCGCTGTGCGCGGCCCGCCACCCGGGGATGAAGGTGTGGACGCTGCTCGATGAGCGGTCGGCCGGCTTCTTCGCCCTGGGTCTGGCAAAGGCCCTGCGGCGTCCGGCTGCTGTCCTCTCCACCTCCGGAACCGCCGCGGCCAACTTCCTGCCGGCCGTCGTCGAGGCCCGGTACGGCCGCGTGCCGCTCGTCGTGCTCACGGCCGACCGTCCTCACGAACTGCGCGATGCCGGCGCCAACCAGACCATCGATCAGATCCGGCTGTACGGGACGCACGCCAAATGGTTTGCCGATGCCGCGCTGCCTGAAGCGACCGAGGGGATGCTCCGGTACGCGCGAAGCCTGGTCTGCCAGGCCGTGGCGACGGCGCTGGAGGCGCCGCGGGGACCGGTGCACCTGAACTTCCCGCTGCGCGAGCCGCTCGTGCCTGTGGCGGCGTCGGGTGGGATGCCCCCTGAGGAAGACCGCGTCGGCGCGGCGTGGGAAGGCCGTCCGGGCCAGCGGGCTTTCACCGTGGGGAGCCAGAGCCTGCGCGTGCCCGACCCGCATCTGGTCGAGGCGCTCGCCGCGGACCTGGGACGCGCGCGCCGCGGCCTCATCGTCTGCGGCCCGCAGGACGATCCGGCGCTGCCGCAGGCGGTCGGAGATCTGGCGGTGGCGCTGCAGTTCCCGGTGCTCGCGGATCCGCTCTCGCAGGTGCGCTGCGGCCCGCACGACCGCAGCCTGGTCATCGATACCTACGACGCCATGCTGCGCCTGGACGACCTGGCGGCGGCGCTGGCGCCCGAGGTGATCCTGCGCATCGGCGCCGTCTCAGCCTCGCGCCCGCTGCTCCAGTACCTGCAGCGACACCACGGCAGCCGCCAGATCTTCGTCGATGGTGACGGCGGCTGGCACGACCCGATGCGACTGGCCTTCGATGTCCTGCACGTGGACCCCCGGTTGCTGTGCGAGGCGCTGAGCCCGGCGGTGCGGGCAGCGGACGGCACCTCAGGCTCCCGCGCGGCGGCGTCGGCCGGTGGCGCCTCCGACTGGGCGGGCCTGTGGCTGCGCATGGCGGCCCATGCGCGGCGGGCGATGGCGCTGCGCCTGGCGGGGATCGACGAACCCTTTGAGGGGAAGGTGTTCGCGGAGCTGGCGCACCTGCTGCCGGCGGGTTCGATCCTCTACGTCGGCAACAGCATGCCG
>JACQHU010000023.1 GCA_016198805.1 Armatimonadota bacterium | reverse complement strand
TCGTCGTGCAGTGCCAGAACGAGCGGTCCCAGCACGCCAACCGGCTGACGGCCATGCGCATCCTGCGCGCCCGCCTGGTCGAAGCCGCGGAGGCCCAGCAGCGCGAGCGGATCGCCGAACTGCGCGGCGAGCACCGGGAGGCCGCGTGGGGGAACCAGATCCGGTCCTACGTGCTGCACCCCTATCAAATGGTCAAGGACCACCGCACCGGCGTTGAGACGGGCGATACCCAGGCGGTGCTGGATGGCAGCATCGACCGGTTCATCAACGCCGCACTGCGGGCGACCGCAGGAAGGTCGTAATCCATGACAGGACGTCGCGGGCCGGGGGTGATGCGACGCCTGCGGCCGGCGCGGGCGGATTGATGCGGCGACTCGGGTGGGCGGCGCTCCTCCTCGTTCTGACCGCCGGGGCGATCTGGCTGCCGTCGCGATTTGTCGAGAACCGGATCTCTGCGCTGCTGCGCCAGCACCTGGAACCGACAGGGTGGGTCGACGTGCGGGCTCGCGCCACGCTGTGGGGGGTGGTGCAGGGACGGGTCGACGCGCTTGACGTCGAGGCGCGAGGCGTCCGGCTCGGCGAGCTGGTCGCGCAACGCATGAGGGCGACGCTGGCCGGCGTGGAGCTCGTCCGATCGCCGGCCGGCCGGTGGGCCGTCCGGACCGTGCGGTCCGGTGAAGCCAGCATCGAGATCGGCGCCCAGGACCTGGAACGGCTCCTGGCCGCGAAGGGCGTCGCGCAGCCCCAAGTCACTATCAGCGCCAGCGGCGTGGAAGCGTCCGGCACTCTCCGCGTCGGGCCGGTGACCGGAACGTTGAAGCTTCGCGGGGAATTTTATACGCTTTCCGGCCGGGATCTGTTGTTTCGCGTCACGGCTCTGGAGGTGCTCGAGACGCAGGTCCCGCCTCAGGTCGCCAACGCCGCGCTGTCGCTGATGCAGCTGGACATCTCGCTGGGCGCGCTGCCGTTTCCGATGAACATCGACCGGATCGCCTCCGAACCCGGAAGGGTGCTCGTCCACGCACGGGTTGAAGAGGCCTCGCGGTGACCCGCCGTCTGCTCCTGGCCTGCCTCGCCGTCGGGCTCCTGGCGGCGGCTGTGGTGCTCGGCCAGCGGTATCGGGTCGAGTCCCGAAACCGCGCCGTTGAGATCGCCCTTGACGCCCAGGACTGGGTGACACTGGCCCGGCGGGAAGGCCGCGACGTGGCCGCGGTGATGCGCGAGCTCCGCCGCCGCGGCGCCACCTCTGTCGCCCTGCCGGATCTGACGCTCAAGCAACTGGCCGAAGAGGGTGTTGTGAGTTATGCGGCCGGCGGCCTGCTGGCGTCCCAGAGGCGCCTGGGCAGGCTGGCCGAGCCGTTTGAGCGCCTGCGCGCCGCCCGCCTTCTCCGCGCCGATGCCGTCTACGTCACAGGTGCCGCGGACCGCCTGCCCTTCGTGGAAGGGTCGCTGCGTACTCTGCTCGGGGACGCCCGGGTGCGCGCGCTGGATGGCGCCATCGAAGTGCTGGGGACCCCTCAAGACCTGGAAGAACTCGGCCTCGGCTTCCATCCCTCGAGCGCCGAGCCGTTCAGGGCGGCCGGGCTGGGGATCGTTCTGAGGCCCCGTAACTACCGCGGGCTGACGGCCGAGCGCCTGCGCGCGCTGGTCGAGGGCTACGCGCAGGTGGCGCCTTCTCCCACGCTGATCTTCGCGCTGACCGAGGTCCAGGGGTATGAGGGGTTGATTGACGAGGCCGCGCAGGAGTACCGGCGCGCGGGCGCCCGCTTCGGCCGCATCGAGGTCTTCCTGGCGCGCCGCAGGCAGAAAGGAGAAGATCGGCTGACCGCGCTCATGCGGCCGGACGTCATCCGCGTGTTCAGCGTGACCCCTGAAGAACTGCTTCAACTGCGCGCGGGGGAAGTCGCCGACCGCTTCCTCCGCGCGGCCCAGGAGCGCAACATCCGCATCCTCTATGTGCGCCCGCTGCTTGGAACCCCTGCCGGCCTCTCGGCCATCGATGCCAACCTCGAGATGGTGAAGGCCATCGCCGACGGCCTCCGGCGTCTGGAGTTCTCACCCGGCCGCGCGCATCCGCTGCCTGAGCACATCGTCCCGGGCCCGCCGATGTTGGCAGTTGCCCTCGGCGCGGTCGTCGCCCTGGGAGCCGCGGCACTCGGCCTGGTGATGCTCGACGGCCTGGCCGGGGCGCTCGGCGTCACCCTGCCCGGAGCCCTGGCACCGGTGGTCCTTGGGGCCGCTGTCCTGGGGACCGCCGCTGCCGGCCTGACGCGATTCGACCCACTCTGGCGCCAGTTGCTCGCCCTGGCGACCGCGGTGGCGGGAGCGAGCGGCGCCGCCGTGTGGGCGATGCCGCGCCCCGGGGCTTCCGTTCGAGCGTCCGTTGCCAGCGGCCTGGCCACGCTGCGCGCCGGCCTGCTGACCCTGGTCCGGGCCGTCGGGATCGCGGTCATAGCCGGCATCTTTGTGGCCGCGCTCCTCAGCCAGTGGGCGTTCATGCTCGCGATTTCGACGTTCCTGGGTGTCAAAGCCGCCCACGCGATCCCGGTGGCGCTGGTCGGCCTCTGGATGGCGTTTGTGCACCGGCCTCCGGGCGGGTGGCGAGTGGCCGCGCGCGAACTGGGGACATGGGTGGGCCAGCCGCTTCGGATCGGCGCGGCCGTGGCCGCGCTGGTGATCGGCGCGGCGGTGGTGGTCCTGCTGGCGCGTACCGGCAACATCAGCCAACCGGCGCTGGGAATTGAGCAGCAGCTCCGGGCCACGCTCGAGGAGATCTTCGTCGCCAGGCCCCGCACCAAGGAGTTCCTGCTCGGCTACCCCGCGCTGGCCGCTGCGGGTGCCGCCGTGGCGCTGGGATGGCGCCGGGCGGCGACGGCCCTGGCCATGGTCGGCGCCATCGGGACGGCCGGCGCTATCAACTCGTTCTCGCACCTCCACACGCCCCTGGTCCTCACGGCATGGCGCACAGCCAACGCCCTCCTGCTGGGCGCCATCGTCTCAATCCCCACCATCCTGGTGCTCCGCTGGACCGCCCGGTTGCGGCCCCCATCGTAGTCAGCGGCTACTACGGCCTGGGGAATCTCGGCGACGAGGCGGTCCTGGCCGGCCTGCTGAGTGAACTGCGCGCGCGGCTCCCCGATGCGCGCATCGTGGTTCTCTCGGCGGATCCGGCGGGCACGAGAGCCCTCCACCAGGTCGAAGCCTGGCCGCGCGACCCCGCAGGAGTCTGGAGGACTCTGCGCGGCGCCCAGCTGCTGATCAGCGGGGGCGGTTCGCTGGTGCAAGATGTCACCAGCGCCCGCAGCGCGCTGTATTACCTGGGCGCGATGCTCGCCGCCGGGGCGCGCGGTGTGCCGCTGGCGGTCGTCGGTCAGGGTATCGGGCCGGTCCGTCGCCGCTGGGTGCTCGGACTGGCGCGCCGGGCGTTCGGCCGCGCCGCGGCCATCAGCGTTCGCGACGGCGACTCGGCGCGGACGCTGGTCGCCCTGGGAATCAGGCAGCCGGTCCACCGCGGCGCCGACCTGGCGTTCCTGATGCCTCCGCCGCCCCCTGACCGGGTCCGCGCCCTACTTGTCCGGTGGGGCCTGGAGGCCTACGGAACCCGCATCGGGCTGGCCCCACGCCCCTGGCCGGGGCTCCTGAACATCGGCGCATTCGCCGAGGCGGTGCGGCAGTTCGCTGATCGGCGCCGGGCGGCTGTTGCGGTCTTCCCATTTGATCTGGTCCGTGACCGCGCCGTGGCGAGCGCCCTGGCAGAGGCCACCCGAGGGCGTCTGGTCGAGGCCGAGTCGCCTCAAGACCTCCTCGGCCTGATCGGAGCCATGGACATGATGATCGGGGTCCGCCTGCACGCCCTGGTGTTCGCGGCGGCCCAGGGGGTGCCGGCGGTGGGCCTGGCGTACGACCCCAAAGTCTCCGCGTTCATGGTCGAGACCGGATTGCCCGGCCTCCTTCCGGTGGAAGCCACGGGCACAGCCCTCCAGGATGCCCTCGCAGCCACCTGGGACGCCCGAGACGCGTTGCGCGCGCGTCTCCTGGCCGTGCTTCCGGGCTTCCGCGCCGCTGCGGCCGCCGGCGTGGCCACCGCGGTCGCGGTGCTGGAGGCGTCTCCCCACCAGGAGGCTGCAGGAGTTCCCCCACAGCGGACGGAATAGGCCCCTTCAGATACCCCTATCGTCGCGGCATGATCGTCGCAGCATTCGTGGGAGGCACTGGTCACCATGCCGGAGGTGCTTAAGGTTTCCGCAGACTCCAAACCGAAGGCTGTCGCGGGAGCGGTCGCAGCGGTCTTGCGCGAGAAAGGGGTGGTCGAGCTCCAGGCGGTGGGCGCCGGGGCCGTGAATCAGGCGGTGAAGGCCATCGCCATCAGCCGTGGATTTGTCGCCCCCAACGGGATCGACCTCATCACCATCCCGGCATTCACCAAGGTCGAAATCGATGGCGAGGAGCGGACGGCGATCAAATTCCTGGTCGAGGCGCGTAACCCGCGCTGATGAGCAACACCGGCTACGGTGAACTGAAACTCTTCTGCGGGTCCTCGGTTCCTACCCTGGGGAAAGAGATCGCCGATTACCTGCACCTGCCGACGGGGCGCGTGACCCTGATGCGCTTCGCGGACGGCGAGATCTACTGCCGGTACGAGGAAAACGCGCGCGGCGAGGACATCTTCGTCATCCAGTCGACCTGCCACCCGGTGAACGAGCACCTGATGGAGTTGCTCATCATGGTCGACGCGCTGCGGCGCGCGTCGGCCGGGCGAATCACGGCCGTCGTCCCCTACTACGGCTACGGGCGGAAGGACAAAAAGGACGCGCCCCGCGAGGCGATCACCGGCCGGCTGGTCGCCGATCTCCTGGTGACCGCTGGCGTCCACCGGGTCCTGACCATCGACCTCCACGCCGGGCAGATCGAGGGCTTTTTCAACATCCCGGTCGATCACCTGCGCGCCCTGCCGCTGTTTGCGGACTACCTGGGCCGCAAGGGGTTGACCAACGGTGTCGTCGTCGCGCCCGACGACGGGGCCGTCCGCAGGAGCAAGCAGCTGGCCGACCGGCTCGACCTGCCCCTGGCGGTCATCTTCCAGCGGCGCGTCGGGACCGACACCAAGGAACCGGTGCAGGTCGTCGGCGACGTGGAAGGCCTGACGCCGATCCTCATCGAGGACATTATCGATACGGCCGGGACCGTCACCCGGGCCGCCGACGTGCTGCTCGCCAAGGGGTGCGTTCCAGAGATCCACGTCTGCGCCACGCACGCCGTCTTCGCCGGCCCCGCCATGGAGCGGCTCAGCCGGCCGGAGATCCGCGAGGCCATTGTCACCAACACCATTCCTGTCCCGCCGGAGCGCCTCCTGCCCAAGATGACCGTGCTGTCCGCGGCGCCGCTGCTGGCCGAGGCGATCCGGCGCATCCACCTCAACCAGTCGGTGAGCCTGCTGTTCACCTAAGCCGTCCTGTGAGCACTATCCGCACGCGCTTTGCGCCGTCGCCGACCGGCTATCTGCACATCGGCGGGGCCTGGACGGCGTTCTTCAACTGGCTGTTCGCACGGCAGAGCGGCGGGGCGTTCATCCTGAGGATCGAGGACACCGACCGCTCGCGCTCCACGCAGGCGTACGAGGACGCGATCTTCCAGGACTTCCGGTGGCTGGGCATCACGTGGGAAGAAGGGCCGGATGTCGGCGGGCCGGTGGGGCCTTACCGGCAGACCGAACGGGCGGACCTGTATACACGGTACGCGCGCGAACTGGTCGAGCGCGGGGCGGCCTATCCGTGCTACTGCACGGCTGAGGAACTGGACGCCGAGCGCCGGCAGGCCGAGGCGCAGCGTCGGCCGTACCGCTACTCGGGCCGCTGCCTGCGGCGCTCGGCGCAGGAGCAGGCCGCGCTCGAGGCCGCCGGCCGCCGGCCGTCGCTGCGGCTGCGGGTCACACACCTCCGCGAGCCCATCGTCGTGGACGACCTGATCCGGGGTCGCGTGGTGTTCGAGCCCGAGCATCTGGACGACTACATCATCGTCCGCTCCGACGGCACGGCGCTCTACAACTTCGCCAATGTCGTCGACGATCACCTGATGGGCGTCACCCATATCATCCGGGCCAGCGAGCATCTCTCGAATACGCCCAAACAGCTCGTCATGTACCAGGCTCTGGAATGGACCCCGCCGGTGGTCGCCCACCTGCCGGTGATCCTGGGAGCTGATCGAAGGAAGCTCAGCAAGCGGCACGGCGCCACCGCGGTGCGGGACTACCGCCTGCAGGGATACCTGCCCGAGGCGCTGCTCAACTTCTTCGCGCTGATGGCCTGGCACCCGGAAGCCGAGCGCGAGGTGTACGACCTGAACGAACTGATCGCCGGCTTTCGCGTGGAAGAGGTCGGCCTGGCCTCACCGATCTTCGGTTTGGAGAAACTCACCTGGCTGAACGGCGTCTACATGCGACGGCTCATCGAAGCGGATCTTGACCGCGTGGTAGGTCTGTGCGCGGACATCCTGCAGCGCGCCGGGCTGCTTCCCGGCACCCTGACCCCCGAGATGCGAGGGTACCTGGCCAGAGTGATCGGGGTTGTGGGGGACCGTCTGAAGATCGGGCAGGACATCATCCCCTACGGCGACTTCTTCTTCAAGGACGTGGCGTACGAACCGGCCGCATCAGCCCAGTACCTGACCCCGGCGTCGGCGCCGCTGCTGCGGGCCTATGCCGACGCGCTGGCCGGCCTGGAGCCGTTCCAGCGGATGGCCATCGAGCAGGCACTGCGCGAGGTCTGCGCCCGCGCCGGGGTGGACGCTCGAGCGCTGATTCACCCGGCGCGGGTGGCCCTCACCGGGAAGACGGCGGGCCCCGGGCTTTTCGAGTTGACCGAGTTGCTGGGCCGGGATCGGGCGGTCGAGCGGCTGCGCCGGGCAGCCGAACGGGCCGCCGGGTAAACCGGGGAACCGTGCCTTGACCCTGTTTCCACGCCCTGCGTATAATCAACATGCGCTGCACATACTCAAGCGCCGCGGACGCCCGCGGCGTCTGCACGCTGGGGGATCGTCTAAGGGTAGGACGACGGGCTCTGGACCCGTTAGTGGGGGTTCGAATCCTCCTCCCCCAGCCAGGTTCGAAGATTTCACATGATGCCCGGGCGAGAGCTCGGGCTTCGAACTTTGTCCTCGACCAGCATGCTGGTTACCTGACTTCCCCTCCCGCCGCCGAGCGACAACACGAATTGACCCCGCCTTATTAGGAGCGTATGATGCGCTGCAGTAGAAGGAGGTTCTATGGCTGTGGGTAAGACGGTGCGGGCTCGCTATAAGGGAGACCGGCTATTAGAGCTTCTAGAACCCGTAGAGTTGGAAGCCAGGAAGGAAGTAACTGTCACCATCCTTGATCTCCCACGCTCTGGTAAACCAGACGCTTTCGAGAAGGCTGCCGGCGGCTGGGCAGGGATTGTGGACGTTGACACCTTCCTTAGACGCGGAGCGGAGGCGAGGCGGATTCGCCGTCCGAGAGTCGTGCTTTGAGTCAGTTCGCACAATGTTGGAGGAACTATGAGAAAGATACGGGTCAAGTACAGGAGAGGGGTCTTCGAACCAGTCGAGCCCGTGAATCTTCCGGAGGAGGAAGAGGCCGAGGTGATTGTCCCTGAGGAGCCGGCCTGGCCCGAAGGAGCATCCGAGGAGAACATCCGGGCTGGCTACGACCCAGAGAAGGTTCGGCGAGCCCTGCGAGAGAGGACCGGTATCTTCAGTGAGAGTGAAGCGGAGGAACTGATCGCGAACATCTACCGATGGCGGGAAGAAGGGTCGAGACCAGCGGGATCCTCCTAATGCCCTATCTCCTCGACGCCGATTGGGCTGTGCACGCTCTCGCTGGGCGACAAGACACAATCAGCACCCTCGACCGCCTGGCTCCCGAAGGTCTCTTCATCAGTTGGGTGACGGTTGGGGAGGTCTACGAGGGAGCGTTCGGACCGCGGCCACGCGTTGCCCTCGACCAGATCCGACAGTTTCTGCATTCCTTCCGGACGCTCAATCTCAACGACCCGATCATGGAGCGGTTTGCGGCAATCCGTTCCGACCTACGGGCCCGCGGGCAGGGCATTCCCGACCTCGATGTGCTCGCTGCGGCAACGGCCCTCCATTACGATTTGACGCTGCTCACCTCAGACAGGCACTTTCAGCGGGTGCCGGGGCTGAAGATTTACAGGCCAGGTCAGTAGCCCGGGCAGGCCCACACGGGAAAGCAGAGTGGACCGAACGCTCGTGTGCTGACTGGTGCCAGCCTTTAGGCAGTCTAAGCCACCTGGCCAATCAGTCCCTTGAGGGTGTCCACGGGCAGGGGGTTCTTTTGGAGGACGGTTCGAAGATCTGTGATGATCCCCAGCCAGGTTCGAAAGCTGCTACACGGCCAGGTAGCGGGCGATCACTTGTTCATCTTTCCACAACGCCTCCATCGTGCCCGAGGCGCGAATCATCCCCTTCTCCATGACGTAGGCGCGATCGGCGACCCACCGGCAGAAGTTCAGGTTCTGATCGGCGATGAGGAGCGTGATGCGCGTGCCGCGGATCTCGCGCAGGACCTCGATCAGGTGCCTCACCACCAGGGGAGCCAGACCCTCTGCGGGCTCGTCTAGCAGCACCAGGTCCGGGTCCTTCATCAGCGCCCGGCCGATCGCCAGCATCTTCTGCTCGCCCCCGCTGAGGTGGTCGCCGCGGCTCGCGCGGAGCGGACGGAGAGCGGGGAACAGGTCGTACACCCGGTCGAGGGTCCACCGGCCGCGCCCGGTGCTCATCCGCGCCGCCAGGAGCAGGTTCTCCTCCACGGTGAGGTTGGGGAAGATCCGCCGGTCGTCCGGAACGTAGCCGATCCCCAGCCGGGCGATCGCATAAGGGGGCCGCCCGCCGATCTCGACGCCGCGAAAGCGAACCTGCCCCGCCCGGGGCGACGTGAGCCCCATGATGCTGCGCAGCGTCGTGGTCTTTCCGGCGCCGTTGCGGCCGAGCAGGCTGACGATCTCGCCTTCCAGCACGTCCAGGGCGATCCCGTGCAGGACCACGCTATCGCCATAGCCTGCGATCAGGCGGTCGACCTTCAAGAGAGGGGCCGAGGCTGTGTGCGCCTGTCGGGCAGGCGCCGGGTCCGGATAGTCCCCCAGTGTCATCCCGCCCACTCCTCTCCCAGATAGATCTCGCGCACCTCGGCGTTGCCCCGGATGGCGGCCGGGGGACCGTCGGCCAGGACCTTCCCCCGATTCATGACCACGATACGCTCCGCCAGGGAGAAGACGACGTCCATGTCGTGCTCGACGATCACGAAGGTGGTGCGGCGCTCGCGCGAGAGGCGGCGGATCAGGTCCAGCACCATCGACCG
>JACQHU010000029.1 GCA_016198805.1 Armatimonadota bacterium | reverse complement strand
GCCCGCATCCAGATGGTCACGGTGCAGGGCGCGGGCGCGCTCGACGAGGCCGTCCGGAAAGACCTCGCCGCCAGCCGCCTGGGCTATCTCCGGATTGCGCGGTTTGATGAGCCCACGGCGAAAGAGGTCGCGGCCGAACTGACCCAGATCCTCAAGAGCAACCCCATGGGCATCCTGATCGACCTGCGCGGCAACGGCGGGGGCCTGCTGGATGTCTCCGAAGAGGTCGCCAACCGCTTCATCCCCCCGGACCGGCCCATCGTGCACGTGGTCGATCGCCAGGGGAAGCGCGCGACCGTTCGAGCCGATCGGGGTTCGAAGATCAGGCTGCCCCTCGTCGTGCTGGTCAACGAGTTCAGCGCGAGCGCCTCTGAGATCGTCGCGGGAGCGTTGAAGGACTCTGCGGAGGCAACGGTGGTGGGGATGCCGACGTTTGGCAAAGGCGTCATTCAGACCATCTATCCGCTGCAGGGGGGTGGAGGCGCGGCGATCACGACGGCCAAGTACCTCACCCCGTCCGGCCGCGACATCCACGGGAAGGGCATCTCCCCGGATGTCCAGGTGGGAGACCGGCTGGAAGGCAAGAACGAGGCGGAGGTGACCCGCATCCAGATGGAGCAGCTGCGGCGCGCGATCGAACTCCTCAAGCAACGGGTGGGACAGCGCCGGTAGCTGCCTTCCCCCTCGGGCCGACCAGGTGAGCCGACGCCGATCCAGGCCGCGCCTTTCGGGCACGACGGTCGCGCTACTCGCGGCCGCATCGACTGCCGCCGGCCTCCTGGTGGCCTATCTGAGCCGTCCGGCCCTGCTTCCTGATCTCCGGGCGCCGGTCCCGGTGGCATCGCCCGGGGCCGCCCGTCCGAGCCCCCCTCCGGCGCCTGCGCCGCGGCCTGAGCCTTCGGTGCGCCCGGACCGGCCCCAGGCGAGGCTCCATCCGGCGGCCGAAGGCCTGCCCCGGGTCGCGATCGTCTTCGACGACGCAGGCGGCAGCCTGCCCGACGTGGAAGCCATCATTGCCATCGGGCGGCCGGTCACCGTGGCCGTGTTGCCAGGCCTGGCGCACTCCGCCGAGGTGGCGCGCAGAGCGCAGACTGCGGGTCTGGAAGTGTTGCTGCACCTGCCGGTGGAGTCTGAGGACGAGACGAGGGCGCTCGGACCCGGAGGCGTCACCACAGGCATGAGCGACGACGAGATCCGCGCCACCGTCCGCTCAGGTCTTACCTCGGTGCCTGGCGCCGCGGGCGTCAACAACCACATGGGCTCCCGGGGGACCGCCGACCGCCGGGTCGTGCGCGCCATCCTGGAAGTGGTCCGGGAGGAAGGCCTGTTTTTTCTCGACAGTTTCACCACGCTTCGTTCGGTCGTCGGCCCGGTGGCGGTCGAACTGGGCGTCCGGACCGCGACCCGGGCAGTGTTCCTGGACAACGAGGATGAGGAAGAGGCGATCCGCGTCCAGGTGCGCCGGCTCATCGCGGTGGCCAGGGAGCGGGGGAGCGCCATTGCCATCGGGCACGCCATGCGCCGGGCGCCCCGCGTGGTGGCCGGCATGCTGGAGGAATTCGACCGGGCGGGCGTCGTGCTGGTGCCCGTCTCTTCCCTGGTACGGTAAAGACGAGCGGACCACGAGGTCCGCTCGCAGTCTCTTCCAGGGAACATCAGAATCAGAGGGGACGCTGCTCGAAGGAGGAGACGACGGATGACTGTACAGGCGATGTTGATCACGCCCAAGGAAGATCCGTGGGCGGCCGCGCTGCGGCAGTTCGACCGCGCCGCCGACTGCCTGCCGCTCAAGCGAGGGATCCGGGAATTCCTGGCCTACCCGAAGCGTGAACTGACCGTCCACTTCCCCGTGAAGATGGACGACGGGTCGGTGCGGATCTTCACCGGCTACCGCATCCACCACAGCACCGTGCTCGGGCCGACCAAAGGCGGCATCCGCTACCACCAGGATGTGACCCTCAATGAGATCCGGGCGCTGGCGATGTTGATGAGCTGGAAGTGCGCCGTGGTGAACCTGCCCTACGGCGGAGCCAAGGGCGGGGTCGTGGTCAACCCGAAGGAGCTCTCCCAGGACGAGCTCGAGCACCTGACGCGGCGGTACGCGACCGAGATCTCTATCATGATGAGCCCCGAGGGCGACATCCCGGCCCCTGATGTGGGCACGAACCCGCAGGTCATGGCCTGGATCATGGACACCTACAGCATGCACCGGGGCTACTCGACCCCGTCGGTGGTCACCGGCAAGCCGGTCGCCATCGGCGGATCCCTGGGCCGGGTCGAGGCGACCGGCCGGGGCGTGGCCATCGTTACCCGCGAGGCCGCACGGTGGCTGGGGATGAACCTGGACGGCGCCAGGGTGGTCATCCAGGGCTTCGGGAACGTGGGATCGGTGGCCGCCGTGCTGCTGGCGAAACTGGGCTGCAAGATCATCGCCGTGAGCGACACGCAAGGTGGCGTGGTGAACACCGCCGGCCTCGATCCCGACAGCCTGGTAGAACACAAGAATCGCACCGGGTCGGTCGTCGGGTTGCCCGGACCGGATGTCATCAGCAACGCTGAATTGCTGGAACTCCCGTGCGATGTCCTGGTTCCCAGCGCGCTCGAAGGCCAGATCACCGAGGAGAACGCCCCGCGGCTGCGCACCAGGTTGATCGTCGAGGGGGCCAACGGACCTACCACGCCGGGGGCGGACGACATCCTGAACGAGCGCAAGATCACCGTGATCCCCGACATCCTGGCCAACGCGGGCGGCGTGATCGTCTCCTACTTCGAATGGGTGCAGGGCCTGCAGCAGTTCTTCTGGACGGAGGAGGAAGTCAACGAGAATCTGGAGCGGATCATAGGGCGGAGCTGGGCGCAGGTCGTGCAGGCGGCTAGCGAGCGCCGCATTGATCTGCGCACGGCCGCGCTGATCCGGGCCATCGACCGGGTCGCCACCGCGCTGTTCACCAGGGGCATCTACCCGTAGCGGCGGCGCCGACCGGATGCTGCGCCGGCTGCTGCTCGCGCTGTCGGAGAACCCGCGGGCCCGCGCGTTCGCGCTCGAACATCCGGTGGGCCGGGGCGCGGCCCGGCGGTTTG
>JACQHU010000024.1 GCA_016198805.1 Armatimonadota bacterium | reverse complement strand
CGGCCGTCGGCGTCGTCGTGGGCGTCTCCTGTGCGCCGGAGTTGCACCGTCATTCTACCGGCGCACTTGCTGAAGGCGCAAGGGAACCCGGTGAGCGCGGTGAGCGCTCCCGCCGGGCCGCGCGGAGGCCCTCGGGCCGTCGCGCCAGCGGCAGCCGCAGGATATCTCGCGGCGGCGCAGAAACCCGCGAGTACACCACCCTTCATCAAGACCCAACACCCACCTCGTGAGGAGGTGAGAGTAGTGAAAGTTGCCATCACTATCAACGGGGTCACCGCCACGCACGATGTGGAACCCCGGCTCCTGCTGGTGCACTACATCCGCGATGTCCTGGGGTTAACCGGCACGCACATCGGCTGCGACACGACCTCCTGCGGGGCGTGTACGGTCATGCTCAACGGGCTGGCGGTCAAGTCGTGTACTCTGCTCGCCGTCCAGGCCGACGGCGGTAATATCCTCACGGTCGAGGGGCTGGCGAAGGACGGCCAGCTCCACCCCATCCAGGAAGCGTTCTGGGAGGAACACGGCCTGCAGTGCGGGTTCTGCACGCCCGGCATGATGATCACCGCGCTGCAAATCCTGGAGCGACACCCGCAGCCCACCGAGGATCAGATCCGGCACGGGCTGGAAGGCAACCTCTGCCGGTGCACCGGCTACCAGCACATTGTCAACGCCGTGCAGGCCGCGGCGCGGAAGATGCAGCAGGCGACCCCGGCAGGGAGGTGATCAGCGATGGCCGTGACCGCGCTCTTCGGAGCCAAGATCAAGCGCCGCGAGGATCCCCGCCTGATCACCGGCGAGGCGAAGTATCTGGATGACCTGGTGCTCCCGGGCATGGTTCACGCGGCGATCCTGCGGAGCCAGTACGCGCACGCCCGAATCACGCGCATCGACACCTCCCGGGCGGCCAGGGTCCCGGGCGTGGTGGGGGTGTTCACGGGGAAGGACTTCCTCGACGTCAACCCGCTGCCGTGCGCCTGGCAGGTCTCGGGCGCCAAACACAACGTCAACACGCCGCGGGTGCTGGAAGTCGACCATGTGAGCTTCACCGGCGCGGGGATCGCCGTGGTGGTGGCCGAGGATCGCTACACTGCCGAGGACGCCCTGGCGCTGATCGATGTGGAGTACGAACCGCTGCCCATCGCCGTGGACGCGGAGGAGGCGACCAAGCCCGGCGCGCCCCAGATCCACGAGAACGCTCCCAGCAACATCTGCATGGACTGGTCGTGCGGCGACGAGGAGGCCACCGAGCGGGCGCTCCGGACGGCCGACGTCGTGATCCGGCAGCGACTGGTCAACCAGCGGCTGATCCCCAACCCCATCGAGCCGCGAGGAGCGGCGGCGCGCTACGATCCGGGGACAGATGAGTATACGCTTTGGTCCACCTCCCAGGCCCCGCACGTCCACCGGCTGCTCATCACGGCGTTCGTGCTGGGCATTCCGGAGACGAAGATGCGGGTCATCTCCCCCGAGGTCGGTGGTGCCTTCGGGTCCAAGATCTACGTGTACCCGGAGTATCCGCTGATGTGCGCCCTGGCCAGGCGGCTGGGCCGGCCGGTCAAATGGATGGAGACCCGGCGTGAGAACT
This sequence comes from Armatimonadota bacterium, assembly GCA_016198805.1. Taxonomy (GTDB): domain Bacteria; phylum Sysuimicrobiota; class Sysuimicrobiia; order Sysuimicrobiales; family Humicultoraceae; genus JACQHU01. The sequence continues at coordinate 5,216 of JACQHU010000024.1, read as the reverse complement.
ATGTGGCGACGACCCATGGCCGCGATCACATTACCTATGTGGAGGTCGGCGCGAAGCGCGACGGCACCATCACCGCGCTGAAGGTAAAGACCTACGCCAACCTGGGCGGCACCCTCTCGACTATCGCGCCAGGCATCCCCACCACGCTCTACGGCCGCATGCTCTCAGGGGCTTATAAGATCCCGAACATCTTCTGCCGGGTGGTGGGTGTTTACACCAACACCGGCATGGTGGACGCCTACCGCGGCGCTGGTCGGCCCGAGGCTACCTATGTGGTCGAGCGGTCGGTGGACCTGGTCGCGCGGGAACTCAAGATGGACCCGGTGGAGATCCGGCGCAAGAATTTTGTCCCCCGCGACGCCTTCCCGTACGATCCGGTCGGCATCCTGGCTGGCCTGAAGTACGACAGCGGCGACTACGAGAAGGCCCTGAACAAGGCGCTGGAGCTCATCGACTACGGCGGCTTCCGGCGCCAGCAGGAAGAGGCCCGAAAGCAAGGCCGCCTGATGGGCATCGGGTTTTCCAGCTACGTGGAGATCTGCGGGGTCGCCCCCTCAGCCTGGATCGGCCTGGGCGGCCAGGGCTGGGGCGCGGGCCTGTGGGAGAGCGGCAACGTCCGCATGCACCTGACCGGAAAGGTCGTGGTGACCTCGGGCTCGCAGTCGCATGGGCAGGGGCACGAGACCACGCTGGCGCAGCTCGTGGCCCACGAACTGGGCGTGCCGATCGACGACGTCATCGTGCAGCACAGCGATACACTGGGCACACCGTTCGGCTACGGGACGTACGGCAGCCGCAGCGCGGCAGTAGGCGCCGTCGCCGTGTATGGGAGCACGCAGAAGATCAAGGAAAAGGCGCGCAGGCTGGCGGCGCACCTGCTGGAGGCGTCGGAGACCGACGTGGTGTTCGAGGGCGGCCGGGCCTACGTCAAGGGCGCCCCGGAGAAAGCCAAGACGATCCAGGAGCTGGCGCTGGCGGCCTCGGTGGCCTACAACCTGCCGCCGGGGATGGAGCCCTACTTCGACGAGACGACGTACTACGACCCGCCCAACTGCACGTTTCCCTTCGGCACGCACGCCTGCATCGTCGAGGTGGATTCCGAGACCGGGCAGGCGAAGATCCTGCGCTACGTCGCCGTCGACGACGTGGGCCGCGTTATCAACCCGCTCATCGTGGATGGCCAGGTGCACGGCGGGGTCGCCCAGGGCATCGCGCAAGCGCTCTGGGAAGGGGCGGTCTACGACAGCAACGGCCAGCTCCTCACCGGTTCGATGATGGAGTACGCTGTCCCGAAGGCCGAGTTCTTCCCCTGGTTTGAGACCGACCGGACCGTGACGCCATCGCCGACCAACCCGCTGGGCGTCAAAGGCGCCGGCGAGACCGGCACGATCGCGGCGACGGCCGCCGTGGTCAATGCGGTCATGGACGCGCTGGCGCCGCTGGGGATCACTCACCTGGACATGCCGCTGACCCCCAGGAAGCTCTGGCAGGCGATCCACGGGCGAAAGGAGGGGGCGCGATGATCCCCGCAGCCTTTGACTATGCGGTGCCGGCCACCGTGGAGGAGGCGCTGAAGCTCCTGCGCAAGAACCCGGAGGCCAAGGTCATGGCCGGAGGCCAGAGCCTCCTGTCGCTGATGAAGCTGCGTCTGGCCACGCCTCCGCTGATCGTTGACCTCAGACGGATCCGTGATTTGTCGTACATTCGTGAGGACGGCAGTCGCGTGCTGATCGGCGCCATGACCACGCACGCGGAGATCGAGCGATCACCCATCATCCGGCGGCGGTTCCCGGTGCTGGCCCAGGCGGCCGAGGCCATCGGCGACCTGCAGGTGCGGAACATGGGGACCATCGGCGGCAGCCTGGCGCATGCCGATCCGGCCGCCGACTATCCGGCCGCCTTTCTCGCCATGGAGGGCGCGGTCCAGGTGCAGGGGCCGCGCAAGGCCCGGACGATCCTGGCTGAGGACTTCTTCACCGGGCTGTACACTACGGCGCTGAACTCCGGGGAGATCATCACGGAGATCCAGATTCCCATTCCGCCGGCAGTGACCGGCTCGGCCTACCGGAAGATGAAGCACCCCGCCAGCGGCTTCGCCGTCGTCGGCGCTGCGGCGGTGCTGCGGGTGGGCCCTGACGGCCGTGAGCAGCGCCTGCGGCTGGCGTTCACGGGCGCGGCGGCGCACGCCATCCGGGCCACGGCCGTGGAGATGGCGCTGCGGGGCAAGGCGATCACCGAGCAGGCCATCGCTGAGGCGATGCAGCACGCCACCGATGGCGTGGAGATGCTCGAAGACCTCTTCGCAGATAGGGAGTACCGGGCCCAACTGGTCCGCGTGTACGGCAAGCGGGCCGTGATGGCGGCGTTGCAGTAGGCCACGCAGATTGAGTGTCGGCGCGCCCGGGCACGGCCTGGGCGCGCCCCGTTTCTCCCACTGCGCTGTGACGCGCATTCTGCCGTGGTGGGGGGTCAGCCGCCGGCCAGCGCCGCTACTGCCGTCAGGTCGGCCACGACATGATCGGGGTGCAGGCCCAGCCGGTCGGGCGGCGCGCCCGTCCGGTTGACCCACACTACCCGCAATCCGGCGTTCTTCGCGCCGGCAACATCGAAGAAGTTCGAGCTGACAAACAGCACATCCGCGGCCGGCAGGCCCAGCTGCCGCAGCACAAAGGCGTACGCGGCCGCTGACGGCTTGTATTGCCTGATCTCCTCGTCGACGCTCAGATACCCGTCCAGGAGGGCGTCCAGGCCGCTGGATCGGGCCGCGGCCTGCAGCATGGACAGCGTGCCGTTCGAGAAAATGTAGCGCGGCACGCCCAGGTCGCGCAGCCGGGCCAGTGCCGCGTGGGCTTCGGGCATCGCTGCGATGGTGTGGTAGGCGGCCAGGATGCGCTCCCGGGTGGCGGCGTCGAGCGCACACCCCAGCGTGCGGCAGGCGTACTCGAGGGCGTCCTTCGTGATCTCCCAGAAATCCCGGTAGCGCCCCAAGGCGGTGCGCAGCCAGGAGTATTCCAGTTGTTTCTGCCGCCAGAGGCGGTTGACAGCCTCGCCCCTGCCGGGGAAGGCCGCCTCACACGCGGCGGCCAGGGCACCGACGTCGAACAACGTCCCGTAGGCGTCGAGCACAGCGGCGCGGGCTCGTGGCATCGCTCGCCCGTTCTTCGCCCCCGATCCCGCAATTCCCCGTGGCTGCGGCGCGCGCGGCATGCCGTGGCCCGACGACAGCCGGTCCACTCGCCCTCTGGCCCGCCGACCGCCTGGCCAGGGGCACCCCGACGGCAGGAAGATGCAGGAGGAATAGAGCCGCGTGTGGCGAATCCTCTCCCGAGGTCCCAAAAATTGAAAGGTGAATCACTTGTCAACTCGGAGGCCGGTCATCCAGCCGAAAGGGAAACGGGGCCAGCGGACGCGGCAGCGCCTGCTGGACGCCGCCGAAGCCGCCTTTGGCAGCCGCGGCTACTTTGAGACCTCCATCGTGGACATCACGCGACGGGCCCGGGTCGCCATGGGGACGTTTTACGTCTATTTCCCCGGCAAGCGCGCCATCTTCTCTGAACTGGTGCGCGAACGCAACCGCGACCTGCGCCGCACGATCCAGCAGGCCGTGGCGAGCCTCGACGACCGACGCGAGGTAGAACGGGTCGGCTTCCAGACGTTCTTTCGCTTCATCCGGCGGCACCGCAACATGTATCGCATCGTGCGCCAGGCCGAGTTCGTCGATCCCCGCCTCTTCCGCTGGTGGTATGACCGGGTCGCCCAGGGGTATGTCCGCGGCCTGCAAGAGGCGATGGGTCGCCAGGAGATCCGCCGGCTCGACCCGGAGGTGCTCGCCTACTGCCTGATGGGCATCGGAGACTTCCTCGGCATGCGCTGGGTGCTCTGGGAAAGACACGAGCCCAGGCCCCCGGTGGTCCAGGCCATGATGGACTTCATCCTGCGGGGCATCGACGCCGGGTCCCTCGCCGCGGCGGATCGTGCGGGCGAACCGGCGTCGGCCGGCTCCACTTCGTCGATGCCCGGGCGGCCGTCATGAGCGCCGACGTCAGCATCGCCGGCATCAGCACCTACTTCCCGGCCGGTTACCAGACCAGCCGCGAGATCGCCGAGGCCACCGGGATTCCGCAGGAGATCATCGAGCAGCGGTTCGGCCTGCGGGGGAAGCACATCGCCGCGGCCGACGAGCACGTCTCGGACATGGCCGTGAAGGCGGCCCGGCCCTTGCTGGATGGGTTCGACCCGTCGGAAATCGACGCCGTGGTGTACTTCGGGAGCGCCCACAAAGACTACTACCTGTGGACCTGCGCGCCGAAGGTTCAATACCAACTGGGGCTGGGCCACGCGTTCACTGTGGAGATGATGGCCACCAGCGGGTGCGGGCCGGTCGCTCTCAAAGTGACCCGGGACATGCTCCTGGCCGACGCGTCGCTGCGGGCCATCCTGCTGGTGGGGGCCTGCCGCGAGTCGTACATCATCAACTACCAGAACCAGCGCTCGCGGTTTGCCTTCAACTTCGCCGACGGCGCGGCGGCCGTGCTGCTCCGGCAGGGCGACGATGGCCACCGGGTGCTGGCGTCAGCCATCATCACCGACGGCTCGTTCGCCGAGGACGTGTCCATCCCGGCCGGCGGGTCGGTGCACCCCGCCTCGGCACAGACCATCGAGCACCGGATGCACTTCCTGGACGTCCCCAATCCTCAGCGGATGAAGGACCGGCTGGACCCCATCTCCATGGACCGGTTCCTCGAGGTCATCCGCCGGGCCGTAGAGCGCAGCGGGTTCACCCTAGCGGATATCGACTTCCTGGCCCCGCTGCATACCAAGCGGTCGCTGTTTCTGGCGCTGCTGGAGCGCCTGGGGCTGACCGAGGCGCAGTCGTTTTACCTGGAAGAGTTTGGCCACATGTCGGCGATCGATCCATTCGTCGTCCTGTCCGAGGCAGAGCGGCGGGGACGGCTGCGGGCCGGCGACCTGGTCGTCGCCCTGAGCGCCGGCACAGGCTACACCTGGGCGGCCACAGCCATCCAGTGGTAAGGTTGGGGGTCGCGCGGGCAGGGGTGGTGGGAGCATGACCTGGGGCATCTGGCACTGGCTCGAGCGCTGCGGGCTCTGGCGGAGGGCGTCCGGGCCGAGGCGGAGGCGCAGACCCTCGAGACGTATGTGGCGTTTGACGACGGGGCGCCCTCGGTGCCCTGGGCGCTGTCGTACCGGATCTTCCT
>JACQHU010000026.1 GCA_016198805.1 Armatimonadota bacterium | reverse complement strand
GTTCTGGCTCATGGCTGAAAGGTCACGACCTCGGGCGCGGCGCCGAGCAGCACTTCGGACCGGGCCGGCGTCGTCCTGGCCACCAGCCGGCCGTGCGAGATGACGGCCAGCCGCGGCGCGATCGTGCGGATCACATCCATCGGCGTGGTCGCGTCGAAGACCACCAGGTGCGCGGCCCGGCCTTCGGCCAGCCCGTAGTCGGTGAGGCCGAGGGAGGCCGCCGCCCGGGTAGTGACCATGTCCAGCAACGTCTGGAACTCCTCGTAGCCCGACATGTGGCCGTAATGCACCATCACGAAACACGCCTGGATGGGGTCGCCGACGCCCAGCGGGTACCAGGGGTCCATGATCGAGTCGTGCCCGATGCAGACATTGATCCCGCTCGCGAGCAACTCCTTGACCCGGGTGAAGCCCCGGCGGATCGGATAGGCGTCGAACCGGCCCTGCAGCACGGCGTTGTCCAGCGGGTTGGTGACGACGTGCACGCCGGCGTTGCGTATCCACCGGATCAGGCGGTAGGCGTACGCGTTGTTGTAGGAGTGCATGGCCGTGGTATGGCTGGCCGTGACGCGGCCCTGGAGGCCCAGGCGGATCGTCTCGGCAGCCACCAGTTCCAGAAAGCGGCTCTGGTCGTCGTCCGTCTCGTCGCAGTGCAGATCAGCCAGCCGGCCGTACTCGGACGCCAGCCGCAGCGCCGTCTTGACGTCGCGCTCGCCGTACTCGCGCGTCCACTCGTAGTGGGGGATGCCGCCGACGACGTCAACACCCAGGTCCAGCGCGCGGACCATCAGCGACTCCCCATCAGGAAACGAGTAGATCCCCTGCTGGGGGAAGGCGACCATCTGGATGTCCACGACGCCGCGCCAGGCCTGGCGCACCTCCAGCAGGGCCCGCGCCGCGGTCAGGGTCGGATCGCAGACATCCACATGGGTGCGGATGTGCGTGACGCCGTGTGCCAGCATCCACCTGATGGCCTGGGTGGCCCGGCGCCTGACGTCGTCGTGGGTCAGGGTCCTGACCCGCTCGCCCCAGATCTCGATCCCCTCGAACAGCGAGCCGGTCTGGTTGTAGCGCGGCTGACCCACGGTCAGGACGGCATCCAGATGGATGTGCGGCTCGACGAGCGAGGGGGTCACCAGCCGACCGGCAGCATGGACTTCCGTGGCCGCCGTCTCGGCGATCGATGGCGCGATGCGAACGATCCGGCCGTCGCGGATTCCGATGTCGACCGGCTCCTCGATGCCTGCGACGGCCGCGCGCCTGACAATCAGATCCATGACGGCACCCCGGCAGAGAAGTTGCCACGATCGCGGGCACACGCGGCCACGCTGGAGCAGGTCCGCGGGCCCTCGAAGCTACGACTGGGAGCGGGATTCGCATGGAATTTAGGCCCCCGCCCCCGGTTTCCCTTCAGGAGGCACGAAGGGCCGGCATTCGGCGACGTCGTACCAACCGGGAGGAGCCTGACGCTCAAGCACGTGGGGGAGATCATCGTGCTGACCGGGGGTGATATCACCCCGGGGCAGGCATGGCGCTGCTGCCGCCGAAAAACGTCCCCGCGGTGGTCAGGCAGAATGGGTGGAGGGGCCGACGGGCAAGAGGGCCGGCCGACGCACCGAGCCGGTCACTGAGGGAGGGAGCTGGATGAAACCGTTTGACCTATCGCGAGCGCGGGTGCTAGACCTGTCGCAGAATTTCAGCGTTGACTCCCCGCCCTTTGCGTACTACGAAGGCCCGAAGATCACGTGGGTGAAGAAGATTGCCTTCGAGGGCGTGAACGCGCAGCACATCAGCACCACCAACCACATCGCCACGCACCTGGACTCGCCCCTGCACTTCTTCGACCCGGGCCCGGACGTGGCCGGCATCCCCATCGGGACCCTGGTGGGGCCCGCCTGCCTCGTCGATCTGCAGCAGTTTGGGATCGGCGACTATGACATCTACGGGCCGGAGCACTTCGAGCAGTGGGAGAAGAAGTACGACATCAAGATCGAGCGGGGCGATATCCTGGTCATCCACACTGGGTACCACGCCTACTACAACGAAGACTGGTCGCCGGCCACGAAAAAAAGGCATCCCGACACCCGGCCCGACCTGCCGCGCGCGTTCCTCCGGCATCCCGGGCCGCGCGCCGAGTTCTGCCAGTGGGTGCTCGACCGCGGCATCCGGTGGATGGCTATCGACGCCATCTCGACTGACCATCCGTTCAACACCAAGGTCCGCGACGCCCGACGCGACCTGATCCCCGAGGTCGAGAAGAAGATCGGGATGTCGATGGACGAGGCCTTCCCCTGGCCGCGCGACTATCAGGCGACCCACACCCTGCTCTTCCCCCAAGGCGTCTTCCACATCGAGAACGTCGGCGGGGAGATCGACCTGATCCTGAACCAGCGGGGCTGGGTCGGCTGCTTCCCATTCCGCTTCAAGGGCGGGGAAGCGGCCTTCTGCCGGTTCGTGGCGTTCGTGGAGGCATAGGCTGCCGCATGACCGGGCCGTGCTGATGCAGGCGCCGCTGGACGACCTGCTCGTCATCGATCTCACCCGAGCCCTGGCCGGGCCGTACTGCACCCTTATGCTCGGCGACCTGGGGGCCCGGATCATCAAGATCGAGTCGTCTGAAGGCGGCGATGACACCCGGGGATGGGGCCCGCCCTTTGTCAACGGCGAGAGTTCCTACTTCCTCGGCATCAACCGGAACAAAGAGAGCCTGACGCTCAACCTCAAGCACGCCGACGGCCAGGAGGTGCTTCGCCGGCTCATCCGGCGGGCGGACGTGCTGGTGGAAAACTTCCGCGCCGGTACCATGGACCGCTTTGGCTTCGGGTACGCCGCCGTGCACGCGCTGAACCCG
>JACQHU010000031.1 GCA_016198805.1 Armatimonadota bacterium | reverse complement strand
TCGTCACAGGCACGTCGAGGACGGCCGCGAGCCGGTCGAGGAAGTACCGCGCCGCCGAGGGGAGATCGCCGAGGCTACCCACCCGATCGGGCAGGCGCCATCCCGGCAGCGTCTCGTATGCGGGCTCGACTTCTGCCAGGGTGATCGTGTCCGGCATGCCGTCGAGCACCTCGCCTCGGTGCCGGTACGCGATGCAGATCTTCACCGGATCAAGCCCGTCGAGGACATCGAGCTTCATCACGGCCAGTTCGGTGAACCCGGTGACCTCGGCCGCGTAGCGCGCAGCCACCGCGTCGAACCAGCCGCAGCGCCGGGGACGGCCGGTGGTTGTCCCGAACTCCTGTCCGACCTCGCGCAGGCGGTCGCCCGTCTCATCGCGCAGTTCGGTCGGCATCGGCCCTGCCCCGACCGCCGTGGTGTAGGCCTTGACCACGCCGACGACGCGGGTGATCCGGCCGGCCGGGATGCCGGCCCCGGCCGCGGCCCCGCCAGGCAGGCAGGTCGAGGATGTGACGTACGGGTAGATCCCCCAGTCGAGGTCGCGCATCACGCCCAGATGGCCCTCCAGGAGAATGCGCCGGTCCGCGCGCAGGGCCCGCTGCACCAGGGCGTGGCTGTCCACGATGCGCGGAGCCAGCGCGTCACGCCAGGCGCGGCATTGGGCCAGGATCGCGTCGGCATCCAGCGGCGGCTCCCGGTGAACCGCGGTTAGGATGCGGTTCGTCCGCGCGACCTGGTACCGCACCTGCGCTTCCAGGCGCGCCTCATGCAGCAGGTCACCCACGCGCACCCCGACGCGGGCCACCTTGTCGGCGTACGCCGGCCAGATCCCCTGCTTGGTCGTGCCGTGCCGCCCGGCTCCCCGCTGGACCTCTTCGAGCACGTCCAGCGTGATGTGATGCGGGAAGACGATGTGCGCCCGGCTGGACACCACGACGTTGTGCGTTGAAACGCTGTGAGATTCCAGCATCGCCAACTCTTCGATCAACGTGTCGGGGTTCACGACGACGCCCGGACCGATCAGGCACGTCACCCGGGGATGCAAGACGCCTGAGGGCACCAGGTGCAGCCGGAACACGCCCCGCTCGTCGACGATGGTGTGCCCGGCGTTGGCGCCGCCGTTGTACCGGATCACGAAATCCATCTCGCCGGCCAGGACGTCCACGACCTTGCCTTTGCCCTCGTCGCCCCAGTGGCCGCCGACCACTGCCGTAATAGGCATGATTACTCCTCTCTCGCAGCGCCCGCCGGTGCCGGCTCCGGCACCGGCGCCATGGCGCCAGGCACCCGCACGCCGATGTCCCGGCGGAAGTGCATTCCCTCGAAGTGGGTGCGACCGGCCGCGCGGTAGGCCGCCTCCCGGGCGGCTGCGAGAGAATCCGCCTGCCCGACCACGGTGAGCACCCGCCCGCCGGCGGTCACGAGCCGGCCATTGCGCACGGCCGTGCCGTTGTGGAAGACCAGCGCGTCGGCGGCCGCATCATCGAGCCCGCGGATGTCGTAGCCCACCTGATACCGATCAGGATAGCCGCCCGACGCCAGCACGACCCCGACCGCCGCGCCCTTTGGTGAGACCAGGTCGCGCGGGCCCAGGGTCCCTCTTCGCAGCGCCTCGAACGCATCCGGCAGACCGATCCGAAGCAGCGGCAGCACGACCTGCGCCTCCGGGTCGCCGAGCCGGCAGTTGAACTCCAGCACCTTCGGGCCGCCGTCGGTCAGCATCAACCCCGCGAAAAGGATCCCGCGGTACGGTGTGCCTTCCTCGCACATCGCCTGTGCGAGGGGTTCGAGAATCCCGCGCAGGATTCGGTCGCGCAGCGCCTCAGACAGTGGATAGGGCGCGACCGCACCCATCC
>JACQHU010000002.1 GCA_016198805.1 Armatimonadota bacterium | reverse complement strand
TACGCGGCGGTGACGCGGAAGCGCGAAGACGAAGCCGGGGGCCGGGCCTGGTATCCTGAGGAGTGCCTGTCACTGGAAGCCGCGATCCGCGCCTACACCGCCGGCTGCGCCTGCGCGGCCGGCACCGACGTCTGGCAGGGGACGCTGGGTGCGGGGAAGGTAGCCGATTTCATCGCCCTGGACCGCGACCCGTATGCCGGGCCGCCCGAAGACCTCCTCGGCCTGCAGGTGCTCGCCACGATCGTCGCCGGCCGTGTGCGACACGCGGCCGGGGCCCTGGCGGGGCTGGCGGCAGAGACGCGCTGAGCCGCCGAGGCGCGCTGATGTGAAAGGAGGACGCCTGTGAGAGACACGGTGCTGCTGGAAGAACTTTCCTGGCCCGAAGTTCAGGAGGCGCTGGCGTCGGGGGTGCGCACGGTCATCATCATGACCGCGTCCATCGAGCAGCACGGCCCGCATCTCCCCACGATGACCGATACCGCCATCGGCCAGGCCGTGGGCGAGCGCGTCGCCCGCAAACTGGGGAAGGCCCTGCTCGCGCCGGTCATCCGGCCCGGCTGCTCGGACCATCACCTGGCGTTCCCCGGCAGCCTCTCGATCCCGAAGGAAGTCTTCATCGAGACGGTGATGGCGTACGTCCGATCGCTGGCCCCGCACGGCTTCGACACCTTCATCCTGCTGTCGTCACACGGCGGGAACTTCGGCGCGCTGGAGGTCGCGGCGCAGCGTCTTCGGGAGGAGTTCGGGTCGAGGGGCGTGCGCATCATCGATGTCGGAGGCATGCAGGGGTTGATGGAGACCATGCGCGTGATGGTGGAGACGGCCGCCGCGATGGGCGCGCCGCAGGATGTGGACGCCATTCACGCGGAGGTGACGGAAACCTCCGTCATGATGCTCCGCCACCCGTCCCTGGTCGCGGCCGATCGGCTCGAGCAGGGATACCTGGGCCGCATCGATCCCGATGAACTCTTCCGCCGTGGGATGAAGGCGTTCACGCCCAACGGGATCTTCGGAGACGCCCGCGGGGCCAGCCCGCAGATCGGCGAGGCGGTCCTGGAGCGCCTATCCGACCACCTCGCCGCGGCGGTCCGTGAGCGGCTCGGTCAGAGGTGAGGGAGCGGCCTGCGGGGTAGGATCAGTAGTGGATCGGAGGCAGGAGCTCTTCCTCGGGAGTCTCGAAGCGCCCCTCCCGCGGAATAGCGCGGTGCCCGCAGATCGGGCACTCGTACCAGACATGCTCCGGCAGATGGAGGTGGAAGCGCCGGTCCATCACCGTTTCGCAGTTGGGACAGCAGAGTTCCTGGGCTGCCATTCCTGTCACCGTCCGCGTCCCTGTTCGCTTCGGCTTCGTCGCCCCGGCCTCCTGCTGCGTCGCGCGGCGAAGACACCCTGGCGGCCGACATGAAGCCGCCGGGCGGGCCAAGAGGTGCCCGGCCGGCGGCGCGATGATCAGGGCGAGCGGTCAGCGCTTCCTGGCCTTCTCGTAGCGAGCCCCGACTTCCGCCCAGTTGACGACATTCCACCACGCCTGCAGGTAATCGGCGCGGCGGTTCTGGTACTTCAGGTAGTAGGCGTGCTCCCACACGTCCACGCCCAGGACCGGCTTCTGCCCGTCCATCAGCGGGCAATCCTGATTCGGCGCGCTGACCACGGCCAGTTTGCCGTCCTTATCCAACACCATCCACGCCCAGCCGCTGCCGAAACGGGCCAGTCCGGCGTTGTTCACCGTCTCCTTCAGCTTGTCTATGGAACCGAAGGTGGCGTTGATGGCCTGCGCCAGATCTCCGCCCGGCGCGCTGGGGCCGCCGGGCTTCATGATCTCCCAGAACATGGTGTGGTTGTAGTGCCCGCCGCCGTTGTTCCTCACGGCGGTCCGGATGCTCTCGGGCACGGCGTTGAGGTTGCTCAGCAGGTCCTCGACGGTCTTGTTCTGCAGGTCAGGGGCGCTCTCCAGCGCCTTGTTCAGGTTCGTGACATAGGTGCCGTGGTGTCGGTCGTGGTGGATCCGCATGGTCATCTCGTCGATGTGCGGCTCCAGCGCGTTGTACGCATACGGCAGCGGCGGCAGTTCGAACGGCATGTTCCTCGTCCCCCCTTGTGCAACCGGGTTTGTGCAGGAATCTTCCGACGCATGCGATGACTGGCCGGCTGCGAACGATTCTTCGCGCTGGCGCGCAGCAGTCCCTGCTCCCTCCTGAGGTCGAGAGGGACTAAACCTCCTGGCGTTTGCCGATGTTACAATTAGCGATAGGGGGCGATCGTGGACGCCGAGGACCTGAGACTCCTGGAGGCCTTCCGGGGCGGGGAGGAAAGCGCCTTCGCCGCGTTGGTCATCAAGTACCGGGAGAGCATCTACCGGGTGGCCCGGCACATGCTGGGAAACCACGAGGACGCGGCCGACGCGACCCAGGACGTCTTCATCCGCGCGTACCGGGCCCTTCCCCGCTTCGACGGACGGTCGCAGATCTACACCTGGCTCTACCGCATCACCGTCAACCTGTGCCTCGACCTGCGCAGCCGGCTGACGCGCCTGCCGCTGCTCGACGATGAGGAGAGCATGCGCGACCTGCCCGCCGGGCCGATGATCGAGGAAGAGGCCGCAGGCAGGGAAATCGGCCGGATCGTCTCCCGGGCCGTGGCCGGGCTGCCGCCGCGGCAGCGCGCGATGGTCGTGCTCCGGCTGTATCAGGACCTGCCGTACCAGGAGATCGCCCGCATCATGGGCTGTTCTGAGGGGACCGTGAAAGCGACCATGTTTGCCGCCCTGCGCAAGCTCCGCCGGGTGCTGGCCGAGCAGGGGGTGCGGGCGCCGTGACGATGCGCTGCCAGGAGGCGCTTGAGCGCCTGGTTGAGGGCCTCACCGGCTCGGTGCCCCCGGCCGACCGGGAAGCAGTCATCGCCCACCTGGCGACGTGCGCCCGGTGCCGCCAGGAGGCAGTGGAGCTCGAGGCGACCGCGGCGCGCCTGCGCGAGAGCGCGTCCTTCACCGTGCCGCCGGGATTCTGGCCGGCGTTCATGAACCGTCTGACTGACCGCATGGCGCAGGATCGGTTGCCGCTGCTTGCGCGCGTGCGCCGGTGGCTGGGCTCCCCTCGCCACGCCTGGGCCACCGCTGTCGTCACGGCGATGGTGGTCATCGCGCTCTCGGCGGCGGCGCGGCTCCAGCCGCGGTCGGCCACTTCGCCTGACCCCTCACTGGTACGCGCACGGGGCCTTGTCACCGAGACGATGACGGTCACCCTCCCCTCGCTGGCCGAGATGCTGGACATCTGGCGGGCCGGCATGACCGAGGTCGATCCGCACCTGGACGCGCTGCAGCGGAGATCGCCCTGACGTGCGGCGGCTGCTTCCTGCGCTCCTGATCGTGATGCTGGCCCTCTCCCTGCCTGCCGTCGGGCAGGAGCCGCAGGCCACGCCCCGCGGCGAACGGATCATCGAGGCGCTGCTGATCTGGCGCCTGGTCGACGAACTCGACCTCAACGAAGCACAGATCGCCCGCATCTTCCCGCGGATCCGGGCCCTGAAGGTCATCCGGCTGCAGATGGGCCGCCGGATTCCGCCGCTGCTGCGCGAAATCCGGCAGATGCTCGCCCAGCAGCCCCGGGACGACGATGCGATCCGCATCAAGGTCGCCGAGCTCAATCAGCTCCGGGC
>JACQHU010000206.1 GCA_016198805.1 Armatimonadota bacterium | reverse complement strand
GCGCTGGCCGGGACCGCCCGGGTCTCCGACGCGCCGATCGCCCCCAACGTCCAGGGATACTCCAACACCCTGACCTATGACTGGGACCTGGAGCGAGCCGAGGCGCTGCTGCGCGAGGCTGGCTACAGCCGCGCCCGACCGCTGCGCGCGGTGTTCCACCATCCCACCGGCCGGTACATCCGCGATGCCGAGATCGCGGCCAGCATTCAGGGGCTGGCGCGGCGCGTGGGCATCGAACTCGAACTGCGGACCCTGGAATTCGGCGCGTATATCGCGCTGACCGGCCGGCCGAAGGAGCAGAACGACATCCAGATGTACATGCTGGGCTGGGGCACGGTGACCGGCGACGCGGACTACGGCCTGTACGCGCTGTTCCACTCGTCCCAGTGGCCACCGGTCGGCTTCAACCGGGGCTTCTACTCCAACCCGCGGGTGGACGCGTTGCTCGATCGGGGCCGGACCACCATTGACCAGAGCGAGCGCGACAAGATCTACGCCGAGGCGATGAAGCTCATCATGGAGGATGCTGCCTGGCTCTTCCTGCACAGCGAGGCCCAGGTCACCGGCGTCCGGAACGTGGTCCAGGGCCTGGTCATTCACCCCGCCGAGCGGGTGATCGCACACAAGGCCTGGCTGCGCCGCTAACTGGCGCGCAGGCCTAGCGGGGCAGGGGGGAGAGGCGTTCAGTCCTCTCCCCCTGTCACGTCTGCCATCATGTGGGCGTACATCGCCAAGCGGCTGCTCCTGGCCATTCCCGTCATCTTCGGCGTGGCCTTCGTCGTGTTCGCCATGGTGCGGATCGTCCCGGGCGACCCGGCCCAGATCATCGCCGGGGAAACCGCCACCAAGGAGTTCGTGGAGGCGATTCGGAAGGATCTCGGCCTCGACCGGCCGCTGCTGGAACAGTTTGCCTCGTACATGGGCAGCCTGCTGCGCGGCGACTTCGGCCGCTCCATCCGCTCGAAGGCGCCGGTCTCCGAGGAACTCTGGGCCCGCATCCCCAACACCGTCAGCCTGACCCTGGCCGGCCTGCTGGTCGCCGTCACCGTCGGGGTCACCGCCGGCGTCACCTCGGCGATCCGCCCGTATTCGCTGGTGGACTCGGCGGTCATGCTGGTGGCGCTGGCGGGCCTCTCGATGCCGGTGTTCTGGTCAGGCTTGATGATGATCCTGGTCTTCGCGGTCTGGCTGGGGTGGCTGCCGGCGGTGGGCACCGGAACGCTGCTGCACCTGGTGCTGCCCGCCGTGACGCTGGGGATGGCGACGGCCGCCATCATCGCTCGGATGACCCGCTCGAGCATGCTCGAGGTTCTTCGCTCGGACTACATCCGCACGGCGCGCGCCAAGGGCCTGGCCGAGCAAGTGGTGGTCAATCGCCACGCATTCCGCAACGCCCTGATCCCGGTGATCACCGTGGTGGGGCTGCAGATGGGCACGCTGCTGTCCGGCGCCGTGCTGACCGAGAGCGTGTTCGCCTGGCCCGGCGTCGGCCGCCTGCTGGTGGAAGGCATCCTGGCCAGAGACTACCCCATTGTCCAGGCCGCGGTGCTGGTGGTGGCGCTGGCCTTTGTGCTCGTGAACCTCCTGGTGGACGTCCTCTACGCGGTGGTCGACCCGCGCATTCACTATGAGTAGGTCCGCGCCGCTGCGGCGTGGGGGACCGTGATGGCTGCCGCGGAGCCGCTGGCCCGCGCAGCCGCAGTCCGGCCTACGCGCTCCCGGGCGCGCATGGTGTGGAGCCAGTTTCGTCGCAACCGTGCCGGCCTGGTCGGCCTGGTGATTCTGTCGCTGTTTCTCCTGGCTGGTCTGTTCGCCCCGTACCTGGCGCCGCACGACCCCTATGAGATCGCGCTGGAGGCCGGCCTGAAGAAGCCGAGCGCCCAGTTCTGGCTCGGCCAGGACGAACTGGGCCGCGATCTGTTGAGCCGGATCATCTACGGGGCGCGGCTGTCGCTGGTGATCGGCATCATCGCGGTGGCCATCGGGGTGGGCTTTGGCGTGCCGCTCGGCGCGCTGTCGGGCTACTTCGGCGGCTGGTTCGACCTCTTGCTGCAGCGCTTCATCGACATCATGCTGGCGTTCCCCGGTATCCTGCTGGCCATCGTCCTGGTGGCGATCCTGGGCGTGGGGCTGGTCCAGGTGATGGTCGCGGTGGGCATCGTCTCGATCCCGACCTATGCGCGACTGGTGCGCGGGCAGGTGCTGGCCATGCGCGGCCAGGAGTTTGTGGAAGCCGCCAGGGCGCTGGGCGCCACCAGCAGCCGGATCATCTGGCGGCATGTGCTGCCCAATACCCTGGCGGTGATCATCGTGCAGTCCACGCTGCAGTTCGCCTCGGCGATCCTCTCGGCCGCGGCGCTGGGCTTCCTGGGCCTGGGCGCCCAGCCCCCGGCGGCGGAGTGGGGGTCGATGCTCAGCAACGCGCGGCAGTACATCCGGCTGGCGCCCCACAGCGTCACCTTTCCGGGCATCGCCATCATGCTGACGGTGCTGGGCTTCAACCTGGTGGGCGACGCGATCCGGGACGCGCTCGATCCCCGCATACGCATCTAGTGCAGTGTCCAATGAATTCGACCCCAGGGTGAGCCAATCATGACATATCCTGGGATCCATGCCTGCTGAGCGAGACCAGGTGCATGAACTCGTTCCAGAACGAGTTCGGGGGCAGCCTGCTGCCCGGCATCGAAAGAAACCGGAAGAAATTTCGCGAAGGGGCTTGACAACTCCACAGACCGCATCGTGAGCCTGCCGATGAGACATTCCTAGACGGTCACCACACGGCCGTGCAGACCTCAGAATCGCACGGTGATGACTGGCGACCCGTCGAGAACGTCTTGAGTCCCTGCACACCATCTGTGACGTTTCCCGGGCCTGCGAAACCCGCATGGTATAAACACAGTATGAACACGCATGACGTGCTCGCCCGTGTGGCGCGGCTTTCCGATTATGCGCTCCTCGCGCAGGGGCAGGCCCTCGCCCAGCGCGAGCGGGAGGCGACCGTCGCCCTCATTGTGCATCTCGCGGAGCTCGACGGGCGGCGCCTGTACCTCGCCGAAGGCTACCCCTCGCTGTTCACGTACTGCACGGATGCGCTC
>JACQHU010000207.1 GCA_016198805.1 Armatimonadota bacterium | reverse complement strand
GCTCTTCACCATGCGCAACCGCGCCAGCACATCGTCGAACGGCTCCAGGACCAGCCCGGGCAGGCGTGTGGTGAGGTCGCGGTACATGCGCACCGGCATCAGGTCGTCGCCGACCAGACCGATCCGGCCGTGCTCAAGCCCCTTCTCCCGCAGCACGTCGGCGATGGCCGCCGCCAGATGCGGGAGGCCTGAGGGTCCCACCGCTCGGCGCACGTCTCGAATCGGCACCAGGTCCTGACGGTATGTCGTGTCCACCAGCAGGACAGGTTCCCCGTGCGTCGGGATCACCACCGCCGCATGGCCGAATCCCTGCGCCTCGCCCCAGAACATCGCGGTGGGAAACGGCGGGAAGTGGTTGGAGAGATACGCCACATTGGCCGGGCGCTCGAAGAACGGCCGCGCGACCGCCAGCACTCCCCGCAGACCGCGGTCGGCGGCGGCCGCGATCAGCCGCTCCAGGCGCCGGAAGATTTCGTCCCGGGAGATGATGACATCCATGGCGCGTTATCGCGCCATCCGGCGGGGCATGTCGGGAGGATGCCTCAGAAGAGCGTGATCTGCGCCGGCTCTTCCTCAAGTGACTCGCGGATCTCCTCGCCGTCCTTGAAGATGCTGATCTCGCCGAAGACACCATCGTAACCGGGCGCGATGCTGACGCGCCCTTCCCGCACGCGGTGCAGGCCTTCGGCGATGCGCGGTGACGTGTGCCGGCGGACCTCCTCGATGGGAGCCTCCAGCAGGACGTTGAACTCGCCTCCGAAGGCCTGGCAGAGCTTGAAGTACACCTCCCGCACCCCGGCGGTGCCGGGCTGGGCGCCGTTGGCTTCCGCGATGATCTCCTCCAGGGGGATCAGGTTGCGGTACGGGACCGCGCCCTCGGGCACATAACCCTCCTCCCGGTCGGCCAGCAGTTCCACGCGGTGCATGACACCGACGGTGGGCGACCGCCCGCAGGTGGGACACTTGCCGCCGGCCGCCTTGGTCTCCTTGGGGCTCATCCGGCGGTTGCAGGCGCGGTGGCCGTCGTAGTGATACTTGCCTTCCTCCGGGAAGAACTCGATGGTGTACAGAAAGCGCGAGGTGTCCTTCTCGCGCAGGACGCGCATGATCTCAAAGTAGTCCAGCTCGCAGGCGAAGACGTTGGCCTCGCGTCCGAGTTTGGCCGGCGAGTGGGCATCGGAGTTGCTGACCAGCACCACCCGGTCGAGTTCCGACAGACGCCAGTTCATCAGGGGATCGCTGGACAGCCCGGTTTCGACCGCGGCGATGTGCTTCAGTTGATCGCCGAAGCACTCCGCGATGCGGTCGAAGCCCGAGTTGCTCCCGTACAGGGAGAACCACGGGGTCCACGCGTGGGCTGGGATGACCATGCAGTCGGGCGAGATCTCCATGAGGTACTCGACCATGCGGTCGCTGGGCAGGGTCAGCGTCGGCCGGCCGTCCGCCAGCAGGTTCCCGAACCGGCCCAGAACCGCGTTGATCTTGTCGACCGTCTCGAACGAGGGCGCGCAGATGATGTTGTGGATCTTCCGGAGCCGGCCGCCGGCCGGGTAGACGTTGGACACCTCTACGGTCAGCATGAAGTGGGTGCCGTCGTGGACGTACAGGCCGCGGTCGGTGGGCCGGAGCCTGGCACGGAGTTCCCGCAGCCAGACGGGGTGCGTGAAGTCTCCGGTCCCCAGCAGGGCGATTCCCTTGATCTTGGCCCAGCGGGCCATGTTCTCCACGTCCATGTCCCGGCTCGTCGCCCGGCTGTATCGCGAATGGAGGTGCAGGTCCGCGATGATCCGCATGGAGACTCCCTGTACCGCTCGTTACCGGGAGTCTACCACAACATGTCGTAGAGGATCAAGACGGACTACCCAATATGTTGTGGATAAGCGGTGGAAAGCCTGTGGCCAACCGCATCAAGCACCTTCACCGGACAGCGAGAGCAACACCGCCGCCAGGGCCGCCAGCACCGTGGGGGCCAGACGCACATCCCGAACCCCGGCCCGAAGCGCGGCGGCCAGCACCGGCCGGAACAATCGCGACTGGTACTGGGTGTCGCCGTGTTCCTCCACAGCCCGGCGCAGACCGCCATCGGTCGCCAGCGCGCGGATGACGGCGCTGATGTGACGGTCGGGGAGGCGGTTGAGGGTCTGCCGGACCACCGTCGTGAAGCGGACCTCTCGGCCGAAGGCGGCCCGCCACGCGCGCTCGTAGTCCGCCAGGGCGCGCGAGGCCGCTGCGCCGGCCTGTCCCAGGTACCGGCCGGCGGCATTCCCCGCCAGTTCACCCGCCAGCATTGAGAAGTAGATCCCCCCGCCGCTGGTCGCCTTCACCTGTCCGGCCGCGTCCCCGATGACCATCATCCCGTCGGCGTAGGTCGGCCGCCGCAGGCCAAGGATCGGAATGCGGCCGGCGAGTTTCCGCACGACCGTGGCTTTGCGCATGCGAGGCGCCACGGCAGGGTGCGCGGCCTTCAGGCGCTCAAGATAGAACACCGGGGGCCGGTCACTCATCCGAGGGTCCACGGCCAGCCCCAGGCGCCCACCGTCGCCGCCGGTGGGCATGAACCAGGCGAAGAACCCCGGCGCGATGTCGCGGCCGAAGTAGAGATCGGGGGCCTCCTCGTCGTCGACTGCGGCGCCGGTGACCTCGTACTGCAGGCCATGGACCAGCGTCCGCCGGGGCCGGATGCCCAGCTGCGGCGGCAGGATCGGGTTGGCACCTTCCGCGTCGATGATCAGCGGCGCGGTGATCGCGAGCCGGCTGCGCCGCTCGACCTCCACCCGCAGACCCCCCCGGCCCGGCAGGCGCGTGACGGTTCGGGCCCGGGCGCCTGTGATGACCTCGGCGCCGGCTTCTGCCGCGCGCTCGGCCAGGTAGCGATCGAACGGGTCGCGGTCGACGACGTACGAGTCCACCTCGGCCCGCCGGACCCGGGCCACGGTGCCGTCGGGCGCATACAGCGCCGCGGCCCGCAGGGCGGTCTGGATCAGGGAGTGCGGCAGGGCGAACCGCTCGAACGCGTGCACCGACAGTTTCCCGGTGCAATGGGTCGGGCAGCCCACCTCCGGGTGCTCTTCAAGGAGGATCGTGCGCAGACCCTGCGACGCGCACACGCGGGCCGCCGTCGAGCCGGCCGGGCCTGCGCCGACCACCAGGACATCACAGGTCACCCCATCATCACCGGCAGGGCAGGATGAGACGACAGTGGAACTCTTCCGAAGCCGCGCACGTGTCCACTGCGTAGCATATCATGGATGCGGGTGGGAGCATCCCGCCCGTGGGGATTGGATGTGGAAGATGCGACGTCTCGCAGCAGGGGTGCTGGTGTTCCTCGCGGCCGCCGGCCTGGCGGCATCCGCCGCGCCGTCGCCGACGCCCGCCTCACCGCCGGTCGAGCGCGGCACGCTCCACATCTACCAGGGCGGACGCCGGGTGACGATTTCTGTAGAGATCGCGAACACCTTCGAGTCCCGCTCTCATGGTCTGATGTTCCGCGAGAAGCTCGACGAGAACGCCGGAATGCTCTTCATCTTCGGCGAAGACACCAATGGCGGATTCTGGATGAAGAACACCCTGATCCCGCTCTCGATCGGCTTCATCGACCGCAACTGGCGGCTGATTGAGATCCTGGACATGGCGGTCGCGCCCGATCCGGAGAATGGTCCGTTCAATATCTACGTCCCTCGCAAGCCCTATCGCTACGCCCTCGAAGTCAACCAGGGGTTCTTCAAACGGAAGGGGATCGACGTCGGCGCCCGCCTCGAGATGGTCATCCCCAAATAACCGATGAGCGCTATGCCTCTGACGATACCATGAGCACCACGCCCTCGGCGCGCACCCGCCTCGAACGCAAGGAAGCCGAGATCACCGCGCTGCGGGAGATCAGCAAGACCATCAGCGCCGCGGTCGACCTGGACTCCACGCTGCAGTTGATTACCAGCAAAACTGCCGAGGTCATGGGGATGGACTCGTGCTCCATCTACCTGCTGGATCCGAGCGGCGAGTATATCGTCCTTCGGGCGACGACCGGCCTGGCGCCGGAGTCGATCGGGCGGGCGCGCCTGCGGTTCGGCGAGGGCCTGACGGGCTACGCGGCCAGGCACGGCGAGGCGGTCGGCAGCAGCGACGCCGCGCGCGACCCGCGGTTCGTCTACGTGCCCGGCACGCGCGAGTACGCCTTCCGCTCCCTGCTGGCGGTGCCGCTGCGGACCGCGGGCCGGGTGCTGGGCGCGATGAACGTCCAGACCACCGCGGTCCATGAGTACGCCCCCGACGAGATCGAACTGCTGAGCATCATCGCCGACCTGGCCGCCGGCGCCATCGAGAAGGCGGCGCTGCACGACAGCATGCGCCGGCAGATCATGGAGCTCTCCACGCTGGCCGAGGCCAGCAAGACCATCACGTCGCCGCTGTACCTGGAGGAGATCCTCCGATTGATCGTCGAGATGGCCGCCCGCATGCTGGACGCACGCCTGTGCTCCCTGATGCTGCTGGACGAGCACACCGGCGAGCTGGTCCTCACCGCGTCCCACCGTGCCGGGGAGCGCTACCAGAGCCGGCCCAGCATGCGGGCCGGCGAGGGTCTCGTCGGACTGGTGGCGCAGTCCGGCCAGCCCATCGCGGTGCCGGATGTCCTGGAGGACCCGCGGTTCGTTCACAAGGATATGGCCCGCGAGGAGGGGCTGCGGGCGCTGCTGGCGGTCCCCCTGGTCGTCCGGGACAAGGTCGTGGGCGTCTTCAACTGCTACAAGGGGACGCCGCACCAGTTCACCCGGGACGAGATCTCGCTCCTGTCCACGCTGGCCAACCAGACCGCCCTGGCCATCGAGAACAGCTCGCTGATCGTGCGGTCGGCGGTGGTGCGCGAGATGCACCACCGGGTGAAGAACAACCTCCAGACCATCGCCATGCTGCTGCGCCTGCAGCTGCGTGACGGGCGGGAGGTCTCGGGCCGGGAGGTCCTGACCGAGACGATCAACCGGATCCTGAGCATCGCGGCGGTGCACGAGATCCTCTCGGTGGAAGGCTTCCGGCTCATCAACGTCCGCGACCTGCTGGAGCGGGTCATCCGCAGCGTCGCCCAGACGATGACGCGGCCCCCCCTGCAGCTCCAGGTCGCCGTCGAGGGCGAGGACCTCTACATGCCATCGCAGCAGGCCACGTCGGTGGCGCTGGCGGTGACGGAGTTGGTGCAGAACGCGCTCGAGCATGCCTTCCCCGACCGGACGACCGGGCGCATCGGCGTGCTGCTGGCCCAGACTGAGCGGGAGTGGATCGTCGAGGTGGCCGATGATGGCGTCGGCGTGCCCGCCGGCACCGACTCCATGGGCGCGGACACGCTGGGGCTGAAGATCGTGAGGGCCCTGGTCATCGAGGACCTGCAGGGCCGCTTCGAGTTGCGAGGCGATCCCGGCGGCGGGACGCGGGCCGTGCTGGCGATCCCGCGCGTGCGCGAGGTCGGGCCGGGCGTCGCCTGATGCCGCCGATCCGCGTGCTGATCGCCGACGACGAGGCCCTCATCCGCATGGGCCTGCGCGCCATGCTGACCGAGGCCGGCTACCAGGTCGTGGGCGAGGCCGCCGACGGCCGGCGCTCGCTGGACCTGATCCGCAAGCTCGACCCCGACCTGGTATTCCTCGACATCAAGATGCCCGAACCCGACGGCCTGGCCGTGGCGCAGCAGGTGCTGGCGTCCGGCCCCCGGCCGATCATCATCCTCACCGCGTATGGGGACCGTGAGTACGTCGATCGGGCCAAACGCCTGGGCATCATGGCCTACCTGGTCAAGCCGATCAAAGAAGCCGATCTGATCCCGACCATCGAGATGGCCCTGACGCACTTCCGGACGATGGGGGCTCTCGCCGGGGAGATCAAGACCCTAGAGGAGATGCTGGAAGTCCGCAAGCTGGTCGAGCGGGCCAAGGGCGTGCTCATGCAGCAAGAGGGCCTCTCGGAAGCCGAAGCGTTTCAGCGAATCCAGAAGACCAGCCGCGACTCCCGCCGGCCCATGAAGGAGATCGCCCAGGAGATCCTGGAGCGCGGCGGCTGACGCTGTCCGCCGCCGGGCGGTCCCCGAGCAGCGAACGTCGAGACATCCACATCTCGCAAGGGTTTCACATGGAAACGACCGGGGTGCCACAGACTTTCAGTGCAAGACGCCTGGAACTCCTCAGCCTCCTCGGCGCGCGCCTGAACGAAGAGGTCGCGCTCCAGCCGCTGTTGGATGCTGCCCTCGCTGTGGTCCTGGAGCTCATGGGCCTTGACG
>JACQHU010000204.1 GCA_016198805.1 Armatimonadota bacterium | reverse complement strand
ATGCGCGCGTAGGATTTGGCGATGATGCACGCCACCCCCAGGCCCTTGATGGCGATGGGCGCGTGCTCTCGCGAGGAGCCCTGGCCGAAGTTCTCGCCGGCCACCAGGATGTCGCCGGGCTGGATCTTCGACGCCAGCGTCGGGTCCAGGTCCTCAAAACAGCGCGCCGCCAGGACCTTGGGGTCCGTCGTCACCAGGTAGCGCGCCGGGATGATCACGTCGGTGTCCACGTGGTCCCCGAGCGTCCAGGCGGTGCCGCGGAAGATCATGCGCCCACCCCCACCCCGGTGCGGCCCAGGACCTCGTCGGGGTGGGCCAGCCGGCCGAGCACCGCGCTGGCGGCCGCCACCGCGGGGCCGGAGAGGTAGGCCTTGCTCTCGCGGTGGCCCATGCGCCCCACGAAGTTGCGGGACGAAGTACTGACGCAGACCTCGCCGGCGGCCAGCACGCCCATATGCCCGCCGATGCAGGGCCCGCAGGTGGAGGCGCTGACCGCCGCGCCCGCGTCGATGAAGATCCTGATCAGACCTTCCTCCAGCGCCTGCCGATAGATGTTGGGGGTCGCCGGGATGATCAGCATCCGCGTGCGGGGATGGACTTTGCGCCCCTCGAGAAACCTGGCCGCGACCCGCAGGTCCTCGAGCCGGCCGTTGGTGCAGGTGCCGATGAAGACCTGATCCACCGGCACGCCCGCGGCCTCGCGCACCGGCACCACGTTGCCGGGTGACGACGGCGCCGAAACCACCGGTTCCATCCCGCTGGTCTCGTACTCGAAGACCTTCGTGTACTCCGCGCCCCGATCGGCGTAGACGGCCTCAAACGGCCGCTTCGCCCGCGGCCGTACCCAGTCGAGGACCACGTCGTCGGGCTCCATGATGCCGTTCTTGCCGCCGGCCTCGACCGCCATGTTGGTGATGCTGAAGCGCTCGTCCATGGTCAGGTGGGCCAGGGCGTCGCCGGAAAACTCCATGGCGCAGTACCGGGCGCCGTCCACGCCGATGTCGCCGATGATCTGCAGCACCAGGTCCTTCCCGGTGACCCAGGCGGCCGGCTTCCCCTTGAAGACAAAGCGCAGCGTCTCCGGCACGCGGAACCACAACCGGCCGGTGGCCATGACCGCGGCCAGGTCCGAGGACCCCACGCCGGTGGAGAAAGCGCCGAGCGCCCCATGGTTGCACGTGTGCGAATCGGCCCCGACGAAGACCTCGCCGGGGAGCACCAGGCCCTCCTCGGCCAGCAGGACGTGGGCGATGCCCGCGCGGCCGACCTCGTAGTAGTAGGGCAGGTCGTGTCTGCGAACGAACTCGCGCATCACCTTGCACTGTTCCGCCGAGGCGATGTCCTTGTTGGGGGCGTAGTGGTCGGGCACCATCGCCACCCGCTCGCGGTCGAACACGGTGGCGACGCCGACCTTCTCGAACTCCCGGATGGCCAGCGGCGCCGTGATGTCGTTGGCGAAGCAGAAGTCCACCCGGGCCTCGATGAGGTCGCCCGGACGGACCGACCCGCCCCCTGTGTGGGCAGCCAGGATCTTCTCGGTCAGCGTCATGCCCATGCCGCCGCTCCTCTGTGCGCAGCCGCCTCACCACTGCGCCCTCGATCGCGTGCCACGAGCAGCCGGTTGATCGCGTCCAGGTAGGCGCGCACGCTGGCTTCCAGGACGTCGGTGCTGCTGAAGCGCCCGACCGCCACGGTCTCGCCCTCCCGGACGCGGACGGTCACCTCGCCCAGGGCGTCGGTCCCCCCGGTGACGGCGCGGATCGCGTAGTCCATCAACTGGGCCTGCACGCCGGTCAGGCGGTTCACCGCGACGCACAGCGCGTCCACCGGGCCATCGCCGGTGGCGGCCTCGGTCGTCTCACCGCTCTCGGACTGGAGCGTCACCGTAGCCGCCGGCGGCGATCCGGTGCCGGTGGAAACCTGAAAGGCCTTGAGCTGGAACCGTTGAGGCGCCGCGCGGACCTCCTCGTCGACCAGGGCCAGGATGTCCTCGATGGCCACCTGCTTCTTGCGGTCGGCCAGCGCCTTGAACCGCGCAAAGGTGCGGGCCAGGGCGGCATCATCCAGGTGCACGCCGTGGTCCTCCAGGGCTTTCCGGAACGCGTGCCGGCCGGAGTGCTTGCCCAACACCAGTCGGTTGGTCGGCAGGCCGATGTCCTCGGGGCGCATGATCTCGTAGGTCGCCCGATTGACCAGCACCCCGTGCTGGTGGATGCCGGCCTCGTGGGCGAAGGCGTTCTCGCCGACGACGGCCTTGTTGGGCTGCACCGCAATGCCGGTGATGGCGGTCAGCAGGCGGCTGGTGCGGTACAGTTTCGTGGTGTCGATGTTGGTGCGGACGCCGAAGACGTCGCGGCGCGTGCGCAGGGCCATGACGATCTCTTCCAGCGACGCATTCCCCGCGCGCTCGCCGATGCCGTTGATCGTGCACTCGATCTGCCGGGCGCCGGCGGCCACAGCGGCCATCGAGTTGGCCACCGCCAGGCCCAGGTCGTTGTGGCAGTGGACGCTCCAGGTGACCTTGTCGGCAGCGGGGATGCGCTCGCGCAGTGTCAGGATCAGCGCGGCGTACTCCGGCGGCGTTGTATAGCCCACCGTGTCAGGCACGTTGATCGTCGTCGCGCCCGCGCGGATCGCAACGTCGAAAATGCGGCAGAGGAACTCGACCTCGGAGCGGCTGGCGTCCTCCGCCGAGAACTCCACGTCGTCGGTGAACTGCCGGGCCTGCCGGACCGCGGCCTCGGCCGCGGCCACCACCTCGTCGGGCGTCATCCGGAGTTTGTGCTCCATGTGGATCGGCGAGGTGGCGATGAAGACGTGGACCCGCGGACGCGCCGCCGGCTGCAGCGCCTCGACGGCGGCCTCGACATCCTTGGGGTTGGCGCGGGCGAGCCCCGCGATGACGGCCTCACGCACCTCCCGGGCGACCGTCCGGACGGCCTCCAGGTCGCCCGGCGACGAGATCGGGAACCCGGCTTCGATGACGTCGACCCGCAGCGCCTCCAGCTGGCGGGCGAGTTCCAGCTTCTCGGCCGGAGTCATGGAGAAGCCCGGCGACTGCTCGCCGTCCCGCAGTGTCGTGTCGAAGATGCGGACCAGGTCGTCCATCACCGTTTCCTCGATGCGGCGCCAGCGCGGACCCGCCGGGGAGCGCTGCGGGCCTTGCGGGCGCGTTTGGTCGCGGCCGGCCGGGGCGCCGCCCGCGACGCAGCGGTGGGCTGGGACGCCGCGCGCGGCGCGACGGCAGGCGTCTGTTCCGCCGCTTTCGGCAGCCACGGCATCATGGCGCGCAGACGCTCGCCGACGGCCTCGATGGGATGCTCCCGGGCGCGCCGCGCCAGGGCCGAGAAGACCGGCCGGCCGGCCTGATTCTCGAGGACCCACTCGCGCGCGAACTGCCCGGACTGGACCTCCTCCAGGATCCGCCGCATCTCCGCCCGCACCGCCTCGTTGATCACCCGCGGCCCGCGGGTGTAGTCGCCGAACTCGGCGGTGTTGCTTACCGAGTAGCGCATCCACCCCATCCCGCCTTCGTAGATTAGGTCCACGATGAGCTTGAGTTCGTTGAGACACTCGAAGTACGCGATCTCCGGCTGGTACCCGGCCTCGACCAGGATGTCGAAGCCCGCCTGGATCAGGGCCGTCACACCGCCGCAGAGCACCGTCTGTTCCCCGAACAGGTCGGTTTCAACTTCTTCCTTGAATGTGGTCTCCACGACCCCGGCCCGCAGGCAGCCAATGCCGGCCGCGTAGGCGAGCGCCAGGGCCTTGGCCCCGCCGCTGGCGTCCTGATGAATGGCCAGCAGGGCCGGGACACCCCTGCCCTCGCTGTACATGCGCCGGAGCAGGTGCCCGGGGCTCTTCGGCGCGATCATGAAGACGTCGATATCTTTCGGCGGGACGATCTGCCCGAAATGGATGTTGAAGCCGTGGGAGAATCCCAGCGCCTTGCCGGGACGCAGCGCCGGCGCGATCGCCTCGCGGTAGGCCGCGGCCTGCAGTTCGTCAGGGATGAGGACCTGCACCACATCGGCGGCCTGCACCGCCCTGGCCGTCGGCCTCACATCGAAGCCATCGGCTTTGGCCTTGGCCCACGAGGGGCTCCCCTCCCGCAGGCCCACGATCACCCTGATCCCGGACTCCCTCAGGTTCTGCGCCTGCGCGTGTCCCTGGCTGCCGTATCCCAGGACCGCAATGGTCCGGTTGCGCAGCGGCCCCGGGTCGCCGTCCCGCTCGGTGTAGACAGTGGCCATGCCTGGTTCCTCCTCGGTGTCCCGCGCGCGGGCGCTAGGTGTTCTGGGGCCCCCGCGCCAGCGTCACCTGGCCGGTACGGGCCATCTCGCGGATGCCGTACTTGGTGAGCAGCGACACGAAGGCATCCACCTTCTCGCTGCGGCCGGTCACTTCCAGGCTCATGGTGCGGTCGGTCAGGTCGACGATGTTCGCCCGGAAGACGTTGGCGATCTCCATGATCTCCAGCCGCGTGCCCGGCGTGACGTTGACCTTGATCAGCGCTAGCTCGCGATCCACCGTCGGCGTGCCGTCCACCGCGGTGGCACGCAGCACCTCCACCAGCTTGCGGAGTTGTTTGGCGAACGACTCGGTGCGGTCGGGCGGGGTGTCCACCACGATCGTCATGCGCGAGATCTTCGGATCCTCCGTGGGCCCCACCGACAGGCTGTGGATGTTCACTCCGCGCCGGCGGATCAGGCCGGCGACCCGCACCAGCACGCCCGGCGCGTTCTGCACCAGGACGGAGATGGTCGCCGCGTGGTGTTCCTCACTCATCCAGGATCATCTCCGCGATCGACTGCCCCGAAGGGATCATCGGCAGGCAGTTTTCTTCCGGATCACACAGAATGTCGACCACGCAGGGGATCCCCTCGGTCTCCAGCGCGGCGCGCAGGGCTGGCTCGACCTGCTCGGGCCGCTCGACGCGGATGCCCCGGCAGCCGAAGGCCTCGCCCAGCCGGGCAAAGTCCGGATTCCGAAGGACCGAGGCCGACAACCGGCCGCGGTAGAAGAACGTCTGCCACTGCCGGACCATCCCCAGCGCGTTGTTGTTCAGCACAAAGATCGGGAGGCTCAGGCCGTGCTCGGCCGCCGTGATCAGGTCCTGGATGGTCATCATGAACCCGCCGTCCCCGACCACCGCGATGACCTCCTTGTCCGGGCAGCCGAACTTCGCGCCCATCGCGGCCGGAAAGCCGAAACCCATGGCGCCCAGCCCGCCGGAGGTGATGAAGGTCCGCGGCTCGCGGCACTTGTACCATTGGGCCATCCACATCTGGTGCTGGCCCACGTCGGTGGTGACGATGGCCCGGCCCCCGGTCAGGCGGTTGAGCAGGTCGCAGACGTGCTGGTGGCTGACGCGGTCCTCCCGCTGCCGGTACCGGAAGGGATACCGCTCACGCCACTCGTTGATCTGCTTCCACCAGGCATCGATCTGCGGCGCCCGCGCCTGCGCCGCCATCACCGCCAGCACCCGCCTGGCATCGCCGACGATGGGGATGTGGGCCGGTTTGTTCTTGCCGATCTCCGCCGGGTCGATGTCGATGTGGATGAAGCGCGCGCGCGGCGCGAAGTCTTTCAGCCGGCCGGTCACGCGGTCGTCAAAGCGCACGCCCACGGCCAGGATCACGTCGGCGTCGTTGATGGCATAGTTGGCGTAGACGCTGCCGTGCATCCCCAGCATGCTCAGGCAGAGCGGGTGGGTCTCGTCCATGGCGCCCTTCCCCATCAGCGTGAGCGCGACCGGGATGCGCGTGCGCTCGGCCAGCGCGGTCAGTTCGGCGCTGGCGCCGGCACTGATGATGCCGCCGCCTGCGTAAATGATCGGCCGCTGGGCCCCCGCCAGCGCCTCCAGGGCTGAGGCGATCTGATTGGGGCTGCCGTCTGTGACCGGCCGGTAGCCGGGGATGGCGATCTCGTCGGGAAACTCGGGCTCGCACAGCTCCTGCGAGACGTCCCGCGGGATGTCCACGAGCACGGGGCCCGGCCGGCCGGTGCGGGCCAGGTAGAACGCCTGGTGGACCGCCCGCGGGATGTCGACGGCGCGCATGACCAGGGTGTTGTACTTGGTGATGGGCATGGTGATGCCGGTCACATCGGCTTCCTGGAAGGCGTCGTTGCCGATGACCGGACGCGGGACTTGACCGGTGATGGCGACGAT
Organism: Armatimonadota bacterium; assembly: GCA_016198805.1. GTDB lineage: Bacteria > Sysuimicrobiota > Sysuimicrobiia > Sysuimicrobiales > Humicultoraceae > JACQHU01. Next base: position 2,922 of record JACQHU010000204.1, on the reverse strand, counting down.
GGGCGCCGAGTCCATCATGGCGTCGGTGATGCCGGTGACCAGGTTGGTCGCGCCCGGCCCTGACGTCGCGGTGCAGACGCCGACCCGCCCGGAGGCCCGCGCGTAGCCCACTGCGGCGTGGGCCGCGACCTGCTCGTGACGGACCAGAATGTGCCGGATCCCCTCCGCGTCGTAGAGCGCATCATAAATCGGAAGCGACGCGCCGCCAGGATGACCAAAGAGCACTTCGACGCCTTCCCGCCGCAGGGCTTCCACCAGAGCCTGCGCGCCATTCATGCGGCCGGCGCGCCGCGCCTCTGGACGCGCCGCCGGGCCCGCCTGGGGCGCCGAGCTGGTCCGCGCCGCAACATGCCGTCTCGTGCGCACCCTCTGAGCCACGACTCCCTCCAACGGTTAGAGATAGGTCTTGACGGTGAGGTTCAGCAGCCGGGGATTCAGCCCAATCACCTGATCGGTGTCGACCGGAACATCCACCAGGATGGACTGCCCCTTCCCCGTGTAGCACGCATCCATGATCTCTTCCAGGTTGCCGAGGTCGGGGTCAAGAGAATACCCGTCCCAGCCATAGGCCTTGGCCGCGGCCACGAAATCAACCCCGGGAAGCTTGCTGTGATACCGTTGCTTATCCACTTCCGGCACGACGACCTCCAGCCCCTTGTCCACGATGGCATAGGTGCCGTTGTTGATGATGAACACCCTGAGGTCGATGGTGGCAGCATCGGCCAGCGCACCGCCGAAGAGTCTCCAGCAGCCATCGCCGGCGAAGACGAACGTGTGGAGGCTGGGATCGGCGATTTTGGCCCCAACGCCCAGGCCAAACGCGCCTCCCATCGCCGAACCATCGTGCGTCGTGTAGAAGCGGATGTGCGGGTGCGGGCGCTGGGTGACGTACTGGCGATCCTTGTAGGCCACGCAGACGTCATCGAATCCGATGCTGTGCGGCCGCCAGCATCGATCCAGCGCCTCATAAAAGGCGATGAAATCAACGCAGCCGGGTTTCACGTCCCGTGAGATCATCCGCGTGTTGAGGTTCTCCGGCGCGGCCGCCTCCGGTCTGCCCTGCAGGCCATGACACCGGAGTCGCGGGAGGATCTCCTCAAGAATGCATCCGATATCGCCCCGGACGAGCCGGTATTCCCCTGCGACCCGGTGCCTGACCTCTCCATGCTTGTGCCCATAGGCTTCAGGCAGATCCGTGAAGTGCCAGACGACGCCGGCCGGGATCTTGCCCAGATTGAGGGAATACTCCCCAGCATCAAAGCCCAGGGCGATCACGATGTCGTCTCGAGTGATGCTCCGCCAAAGCTCCATGGCTTTGTCGTTGCCGCCAAAGGAGATGTAGCCATACCCGTAGCGGTTGCTGCGTGAGACTGCGCTGGCACCGTTCACCGACCACACGGTGGGGGCGTGCAGCACCTCGGAGAACTGCGTGGTCAGGTCCTGAATCTGCGGGCACCGGGTGGCTTCGCTGCACACGTAGAGAATCACCCGCCGTCGCTCCGCCTGCGTCGGGAAGGCCTCGAGGAAGGCTTCGACGTCCTTTCGCACAAACGTCCGTCGCTTCTCGACGGGCGGGACATCCACGTCGGTCGGTTTCGACAGGATGTCCGGGTGAAAGGCGATGGCGACCGGCCTCGATTCCAGAAGGATCTGCTGAGCGCGCCGGAGCTGCGTCTCCACCTTGGTGATGTCGTCAATCACGATGCCCCCGTCGCCCAACTCGGCCTGCAGTTGGGGCACGATGTTCATCCCGTAGACCGACACGTCCTGGAGCGGTGCCAGGCCCACCGAGAGCGTGGAGTTGAGCGCGACGATGTAGACGGCCGGCACATTGTGCAATTTCGCGTCGGTGAGGCCGCTCGAGGCCAGCTTGGTGGCCGCCCCGGTCGTCGCCATGCAGCCGGCGATCCTGCCTGAGGCCAGGTAGTAGCCCACCGGGACGAAGCCCGAGACGTACTCGCTCATGGTGAGCATGCGGGGAATGCCATCGTTGGCCTGTGCCAGATCGGTGAACGGCTCCATGTGCTTGGCCACGTGGATGAGGCCGCCTCCGTTGACGCCGGAAAAGAACATGATGCCCCATCGCCTGAGGGTCTCGACCAGCGCAAAGTTGCCACTGGCCCGCTCCGCGGGCGAACTGACGGGGGTCGTCATGAGGCTGGACAGGGTCGTCATGAGACCATCCCTCACTCCCTCGCGCAAACCACCCCGCGCGGGCGGCAGAGCGAGCCCATCCCACGCGATCCGTGTGCACCACAAAAACACAAGCGGGACGCATCCTAAGGACGGATGCTCCCGCGGTACCACCTTAGTTGCCCACCAGCTGTGGCCGGGGGGCCCCTCGAAGCCCGTATCGGGGACTGCCGGCGGGTCCTACTAGGATTCGAACCCGCGGCTCAGGGATGAGTTTCGACAGGGGCGGAGACCGGCTCGCACCAGAACCCGGCTCGCTCTGCTCCCGCCACGCCTGCCTACTAGTCCCGTCATCGCCGGGCGCGCGTTCGCGCGCCCGATGTGAAGAGGCCTGAGCGATAGGCACCGGTGAGGAACCTATCCCTCAGGCTTCTATCCTGAAGGTGTAACGGCTACATCGCCGTCTGCGCCGCTTGGACCAGACCGGTCCTGGTGAGACCGCGGAACCCTAGGCGCACTCCCTCAAGTACTTGCCTCGTGTTGCGCACAGGCTCTTATGAGATTACCGCCAATCCTACCCAGGTCCGATGCGGTTTGTCAAGCCTCTTCTCCCGAAGTTTTTCCGGACCTGGAGTGTCCCGAGACGCTTCCCTTAGGGATTCACGATGACCTGGCCGCCGATATGCGCGGCGTGGAGGTGGCAGTACAGGCGGAACGTGCCCACCCGTGTGGCCTTTACGGTGAACTCCTTCGTTGCCGCGCCGTCGACGACGACCTGCACGCCCAGCT
>JACQHU010000022.1 GCA_016198805.1 Armatimonadota bacterium | reverse complement strand
GACCAGGACCTGCACCCCGTGCAGGAGGCGTTTCTTCAGACGGGCGCAGTGCAGTGCGGGTTCTGCACGCCGGGGCTGATCGTGGCGGTCGCCGACCTGCTGAGCCGGGATCAGTCGCCGACGGAGGCGATCGTCCGGGAGGCGCTCTCGGGAAACCTGTGCCGGTGTACTGGATACGCGAAGATCCTGGACGCGGTCTGGCTGGCCGCCGGTCGGATGCGGGGGCGCGCCAGATGAGGACCGGTCGGGCGCCCCGGATGAGACCCGGTCGGGCGCGCGCGTCGTGCCATGAGTGAGATCCTCATCGAAGGCTGCGAGGTCGTCGTCACGATGGACGATGCCGGGACCGAGATTCCCGGCGGGTCGATTCTCGTCGAGGACGGCGCGATCACCTGGGTTGGCCGGGGAGGGCCGCCGGCCGCCGATCGGGCTGCGGCGGTGACGGAACGCATCGACGGCCTCGGTCTGGTGGCGCTACCCGGGCTCGTGAACACCCACCATCACCTGTACCAGACCCTCACGCGGGTGCAGGCGATCGACCAGGGGTTGTTCGGCTGGCTGCGTGCTTTGTATCCGATCTGGGCCGGCATCGACCAGGAGTGGACGTGGGCCGCCGCGCGGGTGGGCCTGGCCGAACTGGCGCTGTCAGGATGCGCGACCACCACTGATCACCACTACGTCTTCCCCAAGACGAGCGACGGCCTGGACCTGCTGGAGGCGGAGATTGCGGCGGCGCGCGAGATCGGCCTGCGGTTTCATCCCTGCCGGGGGTCGATGGACCTGGGCGCGTCCCGGGGCGGGCTGCCGCCGGATACCATCGTCCAGGACACCGACGATATCCTGGCGCAGACGGAGACGGCCGTGAAGACATTCCACGATGCGTCCCCCGGCGCGATGCTGCGCGTCGCCGTCGCGCCCTGTTCGCCGTTTTCCGTGACGCCGCGGCTGATGCGGGAGTCGGCGGCGCTGGCCCGGCGCCTGGGCGTGCGCCTGCACACGCACATCGCCGAGACGCTGGACGAAGAGGCGTACTGTCTTTCGACCCACGGCCGCCGACCGCTCGACCACCTCGATGACCTCGGCTGGCTGGGCCCGGACGTCTGGCTTGCCCACTGTGTCCACGTGCATGACGGCGGCGTCCGGCGCATGGCGGAGGGCCGGACCGGCGCCGCCTGGTGCCCCACCTCGAACCTCCGCCTCGGGTCGGGGATCGCGCCGGTGCGCGCGCTGCTGAACGCGGGGGCGCGAGTCGGCCTGGGCGTGGACGGCTCGGCTTCCAACGACGGCGGCCACCTGCTCGCCGAGGCCCGCATGGGGATGCTGGTCTCGCGGGCCGGAGGCGGCGCATCCGCCGCAGGAGGCCTCAGCGCGCGTGAGGCGCTGCGCATCGCGACCCGCGGCGGCGCATCCTGCCTGGGGCGTGAGGACATCGGGTCGATCGAAGCCGGCAAGCGCGCGGATATCGCGCTTTTCGACGTCGACAACCTGGCCTTCGCCGGCGCGGAGGCCGACCTGGTCGCCGCGCTGGTGTACTGCACCCCTCCGCGGGTCCGGCATCTCTTCGTGGAGGGACGGCAGATCGTGCGGGACAGCCGCCTGGTGCGCGCCGACGAAGACGCCATCGCGGCGGACGGCCGGCGGGTGGCGCGGCGGATTCTCCAGGGCAGCGCCCGGAGCCTGCCGGCATGAGCGTGCGCACCATCTCCAGGACCCGTGGCGGCGTGGGCGAGAGCGTCCACCGGATCGACGGCGTCCCCAAGGTGAAAGGGCAGTTCTTGTTCGGCAGCGACCTGTGGGCGGAGGACATGCTCTGGGGCCATACCGTGCGCAGCTCTCACCCGCACGCCCTAATCCGCTCGACCAACATCGCCGGGGCGCTGGCGTATCCCGGCGTCCACGCGGTGCTCCTGGCTGCCGACGTTCCCGGCAGGAGGACCTACGGCCTGGAGTTCGCAGACCAGCCCGTGCTGGCAGAAGACCGCGTGCGCTACGCGGGCGAGCCGGTGGCGATCCTGGCCGCCATCGACCTGGAAACCGCCCGCCGGGCCGCGGAGCGAATCGTGGTGGAGTACGAGGTCCTGCCTGCGGTGACGGATATGGAGGAAGCACTGCGCCCCGAGGCGCCCCGCGTGCATGACTTCGGCAATGTGCTGCGGCATGTCCGGATCGAGCACGGCAACCCCCATACCTCCGCCGAGGTGTGGGTCGACGGCTACTATGAGACCGGCATGCAGGACCAGGCCCCCCTCGGGCCCGAGGCGGGCCTGGCCGTGCCGGCCGCGGATGGCGGCGTTGACCTGTACGTGGCCACGCAGTGGCTGCACGTCGACCGGGAGCAGATCGCGCCGTGTCTGGGCCTGCCTCAGGAGAAGGTCCGGCTCTCCCTCGCCGGCGTCGGCGGGGCGTTTGGCGCGCGCGAGGACGTCAGCATGCACATCCACGCCTGCATGCTGGCGCTGCGGACCGGCAAGCCCGTGAAGATGGTGTACAGCCGGGAGGAGTCGTTCTTCGGGCACGTCCATCGCCACCCATCGCGCATCTGGATGCGTCATGGGGCCACGCGCGACGGGAAACTCGTCAACGTGCATGCCAGGGTCCTCATCGACGGCGGGGCGTACGCGTCGTCATCTTCAGCGGTCATCGGCAATGCCTCGACCTTCGCCGCGGGCCCATACGAGGTCCCTAACACGCTGATCGAGGGCACGGCCGTCTACACGCACAACCCACCGTGCGGGGCCATGCGCGGCTTCGGCGCGGTCCAGGTGTGCTTCGCGTACGAAGCCCAGATGGACAAACTGGCGAAGGCGCTGGGGATGGATCCGGTGGCCCTGCGCCTCCGGAACGCGCTCGCGACGGGATCGGTGTTGCCGACGGGGCAGGTGATCAGGGGCAGCGCGCCGGTCCGTGAAGTGATTCAGCGCTGCGCAGGGATCCCTTTGCCTCTGGACGACGGCCGCCGCACGCCCGGCGGGTCACAGGCGACCGGGCGCGATCCGCTGTCCCTGCCGGGCGGCGCGGGCAACGTTTCGCGTGGGGAGAACCTCCGGCGCGGGGTCGGCTTCGCGGTCGGGTACAAGAACATCGCCTACAGCGAGGGCTTCGACGATTCGGCGGAGGCGCGTGTGCGGCTCTTCGCCGGTCCCGCGGGGCCGGTGGTCGAGGTCCACAGCGCGGCCGCTGAGGTCGGGCAGGGCGTGCATACGATCCTCGTGCAGATCGCGCGGACCGAACTTGGGGTAGAGCACGTGGTGCTGTATCCTCCGGATATGTCCGTCGGCTCGGCCGGATCGAGTTCGGCCTCCCGCCAGACCATGATGTCCGGCGGGGCGGTCCAGCTGGCGTGTCAGGAAGTCCGCGACGAACTGTTCCGCCGCGTGCGTGCGCGCGCCGAGGCGGCGGAGCGGCCGATCCGCGGCGACCTCACCCTGGAAGGTGGGCACGTTCTCGCGGGCGGAGTCTCGGTCGGGCCCATTGAGCAGTTCCTGGACGAACCGATCGAGCACACGCGCGTCTATCACCACCGCCGGACGCAGCCGCTGGACGCAAAGGGGCAAGGCGATGCGCACGTTGCGCTGGCGTTTGCCGCCCAACGCGCCGTCGTGGAGGTCGACATGGATCTGGGCCTGGCGCGGGTCGTGCAGATCGCCACGGCACAGGACGTCGGCCGGGCGATCAACCCCCAGAGCGTTATGGGCCAGATCGAAGGCGGCACCGCACAGGGGCTCGGGCTGGCGCTGATGGAGGAGATTCAGCTTGTCGACGGCCGCATCCGGAATGCCTCATTCACCGACTACCTGATCCCCACCATCCTGGACATGCCGCCCGTGGTGTCCGAACTGGTCGAGGAACCGGAGCCGGGGGTGCCGTTTGGGGCGAAGGGGGTCGGCGAGCCCTCGACGGTGGTGTCCACGGCGGCCATCGTGGCGGCGCTCCGCGACGCCACCGGGCGCGCACTCAACCGCGTGCCGGTCAGACCCGAAGACCTGATCGGGCTGAGTCCCTCCGTCTCGTCGCCGGGCCCACCGCCTTCACCGGAGGTGCCGGGCCCGAGACCGATTCCGCACTATCTGGGGCTGGGGGCGGGGCAAGCCGAGCTGCTCCGCCCGGAGTAACGCACGAGAGTCGTGTTCGCTGACGTCGAGGGCACTCGCTGGCGTCGAGGTCACTCGGTGCGTTCGGCGGTCTGCCATCCGTCGTAGTGCGCGAGCCGGCGCGGCCGAAGATCGCCGGCCATGTTGTAGATCTCGGCGACCTCCACTACGACGCCCGGCTTGCGGTGTCTGAGACCGGCCAGGAAAGCCTCCTCCTGATCGGTCCCTTCCCAGACGAGCCCGCCTGGTGCTTGCCAGACCTGAAATCCCGGCATTGCCGTCGCCCCCTTGGATGGTGCATTCCCACTCTGGGCCCACCCTACACCCCCGGGCGCCGGGCCACGATTGCCGGGGTCACGGGCCGCCTGTGATCTCGGGCACAGGTCACCAGGACTACGCAGAAGGACGCAGGGGGGGTTCACAGGCAGCCGGCCCCGGCCGATGAAAGATGCGGAGGCGGAAGAGAGGCTGGTGAAGTGCACTGCTTTGAATTACAATGAATTGCACAGCCAAACACTTTGGGGGACTCTACGGTGGAGCGCCAATTGACCCTTCGCATGTCCGCAGCCCTGGCCAACAGGCTGGAGCGCGCTGCCAGGGCGACGAGGCGTAAGCGATCAGAGGTGGTGCGCTTGGCCCTGGAGCAGTTCCTGGACGCGGGCGGCGGGCGGGTCCCGATCCGTCCGATCGATCTCGTGAGAGATTTGCTCGGGAGCGTGGAGAGCGGGGTACCCGATCTAGGCCAGCGGCATCGCGACTACCTTATCCGGCGCCTACGTCGTGGCGGGTGAACTCGTCCTTGATACGGGTGCCTTCGTTGCGCTCGTCGATCGAAGCGAGCGGCAGCATACCCCGTGTGTGGCCGCCCTCGAGCGCTGGGAGGGTCTGATCCTCACCACGGAATCGGTGTTGACCGAGACGCTCTATCTGGTGGGAGCCTGGAGTGCGCAGAAGGTCTGCCTGGAGTTCTTCCTGCGCGGAGCGTTTGTGCTGGCCCCATCATCCGTAATCAGCCTGCGCAGGGTCACGGCCCTCATGGAACAGTATGCCGATCTGCCGATGGATTTCGCCGACGCCACCCTGGTCGCGCTGGCGG
>JACQHU010000202.1 GCA_016198805.1 Armatimonadota bacterium | reverse complement strand
GATGCCGGCCGTCTACGCCCGCATCAGCCGGCACACGCCGGGCGAGAAAATCGCCGCCGCCATTGCCATCGGGATCTCCGACGAGGGCTACGGCGTCATCATGGAGCACTCTCACACGGGCACCGGCGAGAACGCCGAGGCGATCGTGCGGCAGATGGTCGAGGACGCGATTGCGGCCAGGGGTTTGAAACTGGTCGAGACCGCGGTCGCGGTCAAAGAGCACACCGTCCGGCGGACCGGCTGTGCGGTCGCCGCCGTCCTCCTGTGGCCCGAGTAGAAGCCGGAGCAGAGCCGATGGACGCCCTGTGGATGACCGATCCAGGCTGGGAAGGGTATGCGCATACCTTCAGGGTTGAGGCGCTGCTGCATGACAGCCAGTCCAGATTCCAACGCATCCGGGTCGTCGAGAATCGCGACTTCGGCCGCATGCTCTTTCTCGATGAGGCGGTGCAGACGACCGAGCACGACGAGTTCGTCTACCATGAACTGCTGAGCCACGTCCCGCTGTGCACCCATCCGGACCCGCGCCGCGTCCTGCTCATCGGCGGCGGGGACGGCGGGCTGCTCCGCGAGACCCTCCGCCACCCCGTCGAGCATGTGACGATGGTCGAGATCGACCAGGACGTGATCGAGGTCACGCGCCGGCTCATTCCTTCCATCCCCGGCGGGGCGTTCGACGATCCCCGGGCGCGCCTGATCATCGACAACGGGATCAGCTTCGCGCGCCGGACCGCCGAACGGTTCGACGTGGCTCTGGTCGACGGCAGCGATCCCAAGGGCCCGTCGCTGGACCTGTTCTCGCCCGAGTTCATCGGGGACCTGGCGCGCCTGCTCGGGCCCGGCGGTGTGCTGGCCATGCAGAGCGGCTCACCCTTGTGCCAGCAGGACCTGGTCGCGATGGTCGGGCGGCGCATGCGCCCGCACTTCCGCTGGGTCCGGTGCTACCTGGGCGCCGTGCCGAGCTATCCCGGTGTCCTGTGGTCGTTTACCATCGGCTCGCACACCCGTGACCCTGCCGCCCTCGAGGACGGCGAACTTCGCAGGCGGCTCGAGGGCATCACGACGCGCTGCTACACGCCCGCCGGGCACCGGTCGCTGTTTGCGCTCCCGCCGTTCCTCGCCGAAGCCATCGCGGCCTTCCCGGTGGGCGGACCGGGGTAGCCCGCATGCCGTTTCTGGCGGCGCGCCCGCATCCTCACCCGTCGGCTGTGATCATCGGCGCGCCGTACGATGCCACCGCCAGCCATCGCGCCGGGGCGAGCCTGGCGCCGGCGGCCATCCGTTGGGCGTCGGACAGCATCGAAACGTACAGCCCGGTGCAGGAACGAGACCTGGAGGACCTGCGCCTGGCGGATGCGGGCGACCTGGACCTGGCCGGCTGCACGCCGGAGGTGATGATCGACCGCGTGCGGGCGGCGGTCGCCGGCGTCTCGTCTCTGCCGGTCGTGGTGGGAGGCGAGCACACCGTGACGCTGGGCGCGATCCTTGCTCTGGCGGACCGCCACCGCGACCTCGGCGTGGTCGTGCTGGACGCGCACCTGGACCTGCGCGACGCCTACCAGGGCCAGCGCTGGTCGCATGCGGCCACGCTCCGCCGCATGAGCGAACGCCTGGGGCCCGAGCGGATCGTCGTGCTGGGCGCGCGCTCGGGGACGCGCGAAGAATGGGCAAGAGCCGCAACCCTGGCAGCCGTCTCACGCGCCGGCACCCTTGAGGCCTCGGTGTGGGCAGCGCTGTCGGGCCGCCCGCTCTATCTCTCGGTTGATATCGACGCCTTCGACCCGTCCGTGGCACCCGGGACCGGGAACCCCGAGCCGGTGGGACTGCAGGTGGATGACGTCATGCCGCTCCTGGCGGTGGTCAGGGAGGGTCGCGTGGTGGGGTGCGACCTGGTCGAGGTCAGTCCGCCCTACGACCCGTCGGGCCAGACGGCGGTCCTGGCCGCGTGGCTGATCCGGGAGATGGTACTGGCGTTCGCGCGCGCCTGACTACTTCCCCCACACCTGACGGAACACGCGCAGGGCATTCCCGCCGAGGACCTTGCGGATTCGGTCCTCCGAATAGCCGCGGCGCTGGAGACCCGTGGTCATGTTCGGCAGTTTTGCGACGTCCTCCAATCCCAGCGGCGCCTGGGGGATGCCGTCGAAGTCCGACCCCAGCGCGACGTGGTCGTCGCCCATCACCTTCACCATGTAGTCGATATGGTCGAGCACGCGCTCCAGCGTCGCGGCGCCCAGGAAGCCGGCGTAGAAAGTCACCCCGACAATTCCGCCCCGGCTGGCGATGGCGCGGAGTTGCTCATCGGTGAGGTTCCGCGGGTGCATGTGCAGGGCGGCGGCGTTTGAGTGCGAGGCGATCACCGGCCCCCTGGTGACGCGCAGCGCGTCCCAGAAGGCCGCCTCAGAGAGATGTGAGAGATCGACGACGATTCCCAACTCTTCGAGCCGCCGGAGCACCGCCCGGCCCAGGTCGGTCAGGCCGCCGTGCTGGCGCCCGTATGCGCCGTCGCCCAGCGCGTTGCTGGGATTCCAGGTCAGCCCGAATATCCGCACGCCCTGGCGGTAGAGATCGTCCAGCCTGCGGGGGTCGCCGCCCAGCCCATCGCCGCCGTTTTCAACCGACAGGACGGCAACGACCTTTCCGTCCCGATGGGCGCGCTCGATCTCACCGGCCGTCGTGGCGTGGGTCATCTGGCCCGCGTTGGCCTTGACCACCCCATGGAACGTCTTGAGCAACTCCTCCAGCCTGGCGGGGCCTCGCGCAGCCATCCGGGGGGCGACGTACATGGCGAACACCTGGAGGTCCAGGCCCCCTTCGCGCATGCGGGGCAGGTCG
>JACQHU010000200.1 GCA_016198805.1 Armatimonadota bacterium | reverse complement strand
TTCACCAACAGCCGCCCCAGTCCGGGCCAGGCGAAGGTGGTCTCGGTCAGGATGGCGCCGCCCAGCAGCGCCCCGAACTGCAGCCCGACCACGGTGAGGACCGGGATCAGGGCATTCTTCAACGCGTGGCGCAGCACGACCACCCGGTGGTGGAGGCCTTTGGCGCGGGCGGTGCGCACGTAATCCTGGTTGAAGACCTCCAGCAGGCTGCTGCGCGTCATGCGCGCGATGATGGCGACCGAGAAAGCAGCCAGGGCCACCGACGGGAGGATCAGGTGCCTGGGCGTTCCGTACCCGCCGGCCGGCAGCCAGTGGAGCGCGACCGAGAAGAGCAACATGAGCATGATCCCCAGCCAGAACACCGGAATGGAGACGCCGAACAGCGCCACGGTCATGACGGCGTAGTCCAGCGCGGAGTACTGCCGGGTGGCGGAGATGATCCCGGCGCTCAGCCCCACAATCGTCGCCAGGACGATGCTGGAGATCGCCAGCTGCACGGTGGCCCGCAGGCGGATCGCGATCTCCTCAGTGACCGGGGCGCGCGTGGCTGCTGAGAGCCCCAGGTCCCCCCGAACCAGGCGGTTGAGGAATATCCCGTACTGCACGTGGATCGGGCGGTTCAGGCCCAACTCTACGCGCAGCCGCTGGACCTCTTCCTCGCTGGCCAGCAGCCCGGCGATGACCCGGGCCGGGTCGCCCGGAATCAGCCGCACGAGCATGAAGATGACCACGGTGACGCCGAGCAGCGTCGGGATCGCCAGCCCGAGGCGGCGGAGGATGTAGAGGCCGAGGGATGAGGTCATCAGCGGACTATGGACAGGCTGGCGTGGACCAGCAGACGGGCGTGGGGCGCGCGGCTGCCAGCGGCCGCGCGCCCCTGGTGGCTCACTTCCAGGTCATGCAGTGCGGCGTTCGCCGCGGGCCGGTCCCCGGTTCGCACAGCGCATCCCACTTCTCAATGGGGTTGATCACGACCCCTTCCAGATTCTTGACCGTCGCCACGTACCACTTCTGGCTCCACAGGAAGACCCACGGCGCTTCGTTCCAGACAGTCGTCTGGGCTTCCTTGAAGAGATCCTTGCGCTTGTTAGCGTCCGGCTCAGACCGGGCCTTGTTGATCAGCTCGTCGACCCGCTCATTCTTGTAGTACGAGGGCGCCAGGCCACCCGGAGGGTGCTGGGAGGAGTGGAACTGCCCGAAGAGGATGCCCTCGCAGTCGAGGACGGGCCACGCCCATCCCAGCACGACCATCTGCACACGGGTCCGCTCAAACGGCGTCACCAGCATGCCGACGTACGACGGCCAGTCCATGGTGCTCACATTGGCCCTGATGTTGACGTTCCGCAATTGGGCGGCGACCGCCTGCGCGAACTGGAAGTCCTGAATATACCGGCCGGTGGGCGCGAAGAAGTCGAACTCGAAGCCGTCCTTGTACCCGGCCTCAGCCAGCAACTGCTTGGCCTTAATGGGGTTGAACGGGTATCCACCCTCCTGGACCTTGTGGTAGCCAAACTGCGCCGGCACGCACGGCGAATCCACGACGGTGCCCAGGTCGAACAGGATGCTGGCCAGGATGGCCTTCTTATTGATGGCGTAGTTCATCGCCTGGCGCACCCGCGCGTCTTTGAACGGGCCCCACCGATTGTTCATGAGGAGGAAGATCACGCGGATACTCGGCGCCTCGATGACGTTCACGCGCGGATTCTTGCGCAGCCCCTTGACGTCGGGCGCCGGCGGGAGCATCGCCATGTGCACGTCGCCCGCCAGCAACTGCGTCAGGCGGGTCCCCGCATCCGGGACCACGCGGAAGACGACCTCCTCGAACACCGGCTTCTTCCCCCAGTAGTTGGGGTTCCGCTCGACCAGGATCGAATCGCCCCGCCGCCATTCCTTGAAGATGTATGGGCCCGTCCCGGCGCCGATCGGCGCGACTGTAAAGCGATCGCCGGCGCGGGCGACCGCGGCCGGGGAGACGATCTGCGCCGTGTCGATCGTCAGGTTGGCCAGGAATCCCGGCGACGGCTGGCTCAGCGTGATCCGCACCGTGTCCTCGCCGACAGCCTCGATGGTCTTCATGGGAGTGTAGAGGCCTCTCAATGCCACCCGGACCTTGGGATCGAGCAGCCGCTCGAGGGTGAACTTAACCGCAGCGGCGTTCATCGGCGTCCCGTCGTGAAATGCCACGCCGCGCCGAAGGGTGAACGTGTACGTCAGGCCGTCGCGTGAGACCTGCCAGCGGGTTGCCAGGCTGGGCACGATCTCGCTCTTGGCGGTGTCGTAGCCCACCAGCGTCTCGTAGAAGTAGTTGATCATGTTGCCGACGGTCGTCGTGGTCGTCCCGGCCGGATCGAGCGTGTCTGCGTCGATGCCGACCGCGATGCGTAACTGCCGGGGCACGGCCTGAGCGGTGGCCGGCGCGTACGGCAGCGTGAACAGCCCGCCGACCAGGACGAGCACGAGGAAGACGCGTACCACCTGTCTGCTCACCGAACTCCCCCCTCCCGGAACATCCACAAGAACAATCGCCAGAACACTACGGCGCCCCTCCGGGGTTCCCTTCTTCGCCGCCGGGGAGGAGGAGGGTGGGGGGGGCCGCGAAGCAGCCCGCATGCGATGGGGAGTCGTCGCCGCACTGGCCCTCTTGGCGCTCTGGCCGCTGCCGGCCGCCGCCGACGACACCGCCGGGATCGCGAAGAACCTGGCCGAGAACATCCTGGGCAGGGGCCTGGTGCGGTCCAGCCGGGTCATCGAGGACGGCCGCACCATCGAGATGGTGTGGGAATCCGCCACCTACAAACCGGCCAACTCGTCGGCGTTCACTCGCGAACTTCTGGAGGTGGAAGCAAAGTTCGCCTCGGAAGCAATCTTCAGGGTCCTCGCCCAGATCCGGGGTCTGCAGTTTGAGATCATGCTGGGCAAGCGGTCGCTCTGCAGCGGACGGGCGAGCCGCGACCGCCCGTTCCGGATCATCTTCGCCCGTGACCTCGGCGGGTAAGGAGACTTCGGCGAACAGCAGTGGCGAGGGCGGCCTGCCAGGCCGCCCTCGCGACGTTCAACCGGCCCCTCTCTTCCGCCGTCTGGCAGGCCGCTAGGGTGACGCGGGCGGCAGGACGAAGAACGCGCCCGTATGGCCCTGGACCGCATGATCGAAGATGCTACAGATGACGGCGTACGAGCCGCGCCCCTTTGCGATGAACTCCACCTCCACCTCCCTGCCGACGTCAAGAGCCACCCACTTCCGATCCTCGCTGATGCCCTGGCGGGCGTCCCCGCGGATCGTCAGAGGGATGTCGAGCCAGTACCGGCTCGACATGTTGTGCGCGAGGCGCGGGCCGATGTTCTTGAGTTTCAGGACCACCGACTCGCCTTCGTGGAACCGGATCTGGTTGGGCTCATACTTGTACTCAGACAGCGTGACCTCGATCACCCTGCGCGGCGTCGTCTGCGCCGGGAGGGCGGCCGTGAACGTGAGCGCTGCTGCCATCACGAGGAGACTCGTCAACACTCCCCGCATCCGTTCCCTCCCTGGCCGGCTTCGGCCGACCCTTCGTCCCGCAGCCCTTGCCGACCTGCCTGTGCCGATCCCGCGGGTTTCACGAAAGATGGCGCCTGTCATCCCTTCAAAGGCACGCGCAAAGAAACTGCAGATGAACGCATACCCGCCGCTGCCTTGTTCTATGCTTGATCGTCGTTTGTATCAAACGTGTCACGCGCCCCCGCTGTTCCCGTGCCCGCCGTGGGCTGGACCGCGAAACCGCGACGGGCAGCGTCGTGTATAAGGGCACCGATCTGGGCTCGGCTCGTGGAAGGGCCCCCAGGCCACCGAGCACACGCGCATCCCCATCGGTAACGGCGTGTGCGGCGCGGCCGCGCAGTCCGGCAAAACGGAGATCGTCGGCGACGTCACCAAGGATCCCCGCTACCTGGCCTGCTTTGCCGGCACGAAGTCGGAGATCGTGGTGCCGATCTTCGCCGACGGCCGGGTGGTCGGCGAGATCGACATCGACGGCACTGAACTCAACGCCTTCACACGGGAAGACCAGGCCTTCCTGGAGGATGTCGCCGCGCTGCTGGCGCCGCTGGCCCCCCGCCGCTAGGCGACCGCTTCTACGGGGCTGCGATCCTGTTCCGCAGAACCCCGATCCCCTCGATCTCGGCTTCCACGAGATCGCCCGGCTTCAACCATGGCGGCGGCGTCCGTCCCATCGCTACGCCCTCCGGCGTGCCCGTGGCCAGGATGTCGCCGGGCTCCAGCGTCATCCCGGCCGAGAGGGCCGAGACCAACTGGGCGACGCTGAACACCATGTCGCGGGTTGAGGCGTCCTGACGCACTTCGCCGTTGACGCGCATCCGCAGCCGCAGGTTCTGGGGATCGGGGATCAGTGATCGATGCACGGCCGCCGGGCCCAGCGGCGCGAACGTGTCCAGGGACTTCCCTTTGAACCACTGGAGGTGCCGCCTCTGCAGGTCGCGCGCCGTGATGTCGTTCATGATAGTGTAGCCGAACACGTGCTCTAACGCCCGGTCCACCCGGATGTCGCGCCCGCGCCGGCCGATAATCACGGCGAGCTCCACCTCGTAGTCGAGGGCGTCGGTCACCGCGTGATGCACCACGGGGGCGTCCGGGCCGACCACGCACGTCGCCGGTTTGGTGAAGAACACCGGCACGTCCGGCACCGGGTTGCCGGCTTCCCTGGCGTGCTCGGCGTAGTTGCGGCCCATGCAGAAGATGTTCTTGCGGGGGCGCGGGATCGGCGCCAGCAGCCGGGCCCTGGCCAGGGGCATCACGAGGTCTCTGCCCCGGCCCTCCTTCAAGAGGCGGCGGCCGAGGGCGAGGGCCGCGCGGGCCTGGGCCAGGGAGCCCCGCTCGATGAACGCGATGAGGTCGTCCGGTACATCGCCGGCCCGCGCGGTGCGCTTCCCCCGCGGCTTCCTGCCCGCGGCGAGCCGCAGGAGCGGCGCCAGAAGAAAGACCTGGTCGCCCTCGAGGAGGCCCAGCCGCGGCACTCCGCCCACCTCGACGGTCACAAATCGCATTCCGCATCTCCTCCCGGGAGGGGCTTCAGGCGGGCGTCAATTCCTCCACCCCCGGCTCGATTCCTGCCCGGAGCAGCGTCCCCACGTACTCCTGCGGGGAGATCGCCTCGGGCCGCTTCTCCAGGAGGGCCACCACGACCGCCTGCAGGACATTGGTGGCGAAGGCGCGGCCGCCCATCGGGGCAAAATCGGTGATCAGCAGCCACGCGCCCCGCTTGCGGAGTTCTTCAACGTCGATAGGGGTGATCGTCTGGGTCAGGATGATCTTCCGGCGCAAGTCGGCGGGCAGATGCCGGCGGATGTAATGGAAGTCTCCGGCGATCACATCCGCCCAGGCATAGTACTTCCCATGCCGGGGGACGATTTCCACCTGCCGCGCGCCGACAGGATACAGGTATCGGATCGGCACGTGGCGGAGGATCGGCAGGAGCGCTCCGGCCGCTCCCTTCACGACGGTCAGGGATCGCAGCGGGATCGGCACCCCCAGCGCGAACATGAGATCCCCGAAGATCACCTCGGCCCCCACGCTGACCAGGGCCTCAGCCATCCCCCAGCGACCCGCGGCGCAGACCAGCAGCACGTTCTTGTCGCGGAACGAGATGCCCTTCCGGTGAGGCAGGTACTCTCTGATGAGCCAGGCCTCCCAGATGTCCTTGAAGCCGCCGCCGTCGACCAGCGGAGTCCTGGAGACTCCCTCGACCATCCGCGCCGCATCACGCAGCAGGTGCTTGCGGGTGCCGTCACTGACGTAGAGATCGATATTGGCTAGGCCGAGCGCATCCACGTTGCCGTCCAGTTCGCGCAGTAAGGCGTTGGCGCGGCGGAGATCGCCGTCGGTCCCGATCTTCTCGATCACGATGTGCTGACCCAAGAGTTCCACCTCGACCCGGTGGTTTCGCGTGCTCGAGCCGGGGCCGATGGAGACGACGCGCTTCATGCCGCGGTCTCCTGGAGGGCCGCGGCGACGACCTGTTCCAGCGGCGTCGACTGCCCTTCGGCCAGGGCGGTCGCAAACGCCGATTCCTCCAGATGCTCACGGACGAGCCGCATGGTGCGGTCGAAGTCCTCCTGGTCGGCAGGGGACATGGGGGCGCCAATGGCTTTGCGCAGGGCCTGCGCCGCGCCCAGCAGCCGGGCCGCCGCGCGATAGTCGGCGTGCGCACAGGCGATGGCGCCCAATCCCGCCAGCGACTGGGCCATGCCCCGCTTGTCGCCAATCCGCCAGCGGACGGCCAGACTCTCCCGGAAGAAGGCCAGCGCCAGCGCCTCATCACCCTGAGCACGTGCCACGATCCCCAGGTGCCCGAGCGTGTAGCCGATGCCCCACTGGTCTTTCAGCCCTCTGAAGAACTCGAGGCTCTGGCGCAGCAGGGCCGAGGCCTGCGCATGGTTCCCCGACAGCCGCGCAATGACGCCCAGGCTGCCGGTCACCGAGGCGGCCAGCCGCTTATCGCCCACCTCTCGGAGGATGCTCAGGCTCTCCTGAAACAGCGTCGCCGCCTGGCGGTAGTCTCCGTGGTACTGCGCGGCGACGCCGGCGATGACCAGCGAGAGGGCGATCCCCCAGTGATCGCCCAGGGTCCGAAACAGGGCGAGCGCCTCGTTCCCGTGCACCGCCGCCTGAGCGTAGTCTCCTCTACCCACCGCGGCCAGGCCCATGACGGCCAGGCACCCCGCCCTTCGCAGGTCGTTCCCCGCCCTCCGACTGAGGGCGAGACCTTCTTCTCCCAGGCGCGCCGCTCGCGCATAGTCCCCTTGATGGTAGGCGAGGATGCCTGCCCCGTAGAGGGCCTTGGCCCGGACAGCCGGGTCCACCTCGCCGCTGATGAATGTCGCCTCCAGCCACCGCCGACCCTCGGAGAAGTAGCCGTGCATGACCCAAAAGTACCAGAGGGCAGCAGCCAGCCTGAGCCCGTTTGTTGCTTCGCCCGCGTGCGCCTGGCTCCATTCGAGGGCGGCCCGAAGGTTGTCCACTTCTCGTTCCAGGCGGTCCAGCCAGATCGACTGGTCCCGGCCTGTCAGTTCTGGCTCTGAGCGCTCCGCCACCGCGAGGAACCAGTCCCGATGCCGGCCGCGCGTGGCCTCGGCCTCGGAGGACTGCTCCAGCTTTTCTCGCGCGTAATCCCGGACCGTCTCCAGGAGCCGGTAGCGCGCTTCCTCCCTGCTCACATCTGTCATGAGCAGCGACTTGTCCACCAGCCGGGCAAGCAGGTCCAGGACCTCGCGTTCTGCGATACCGCCTCCGGCGCAGATGGTCTCCGCCGCGTCCAACGCGAATCCTCCGGCAAACACCGAGAGCCGCCGCAGCAGGATCCTCTCCTGGTCACTGAGGAGCTCGTAGCTCCAATCCATCGCCGCCCGCAGCGTCTGATGCTGGGGCAGGGTTGTCCGGCTCCCCGCCGTGAGCAGCCGGAACCGGTCGTCGAGACGCCGTGCGATCTGGTCCACGGATAGGAGCTTCACGCGGGTGGCCGCCAGTTCAAGCGCCAGCGGGATGCCGTCGAGGCGGCGGCAGACCTGGGCCACCGCAGCCGCATTCCGGCTGTCTACGCCGAATGCCGGCTGGCTGAGCATCGCGCGGTCAACAAACAGTCGAACCGCGTCTGACTGCATCAGCCGTTCGACGGAAGGCAACGCGTCGAGGTCGGGGAGGGACAGCGACGGGACATGGTAGGTCACTTCCCCCGGAACCCTCAGGGCTTCCCGGCTCGTGGCCAGGATCCGAAGCCTGGGACACGTCCGGAGCAGCGTCTCGGCCAGACGCGCGCAGGCCTCGACGAGATGCTCACAGTTGTCGAGCACCAGGAGCAGGTGCTTGAGGGACAGGTAGTCCGACAGGGTATCGATCATCGACCGCCCCGGCTCCTCGCGGACCCTCAGCGCGGCGGCCACGGACTGCGGGACCAGCGCAGGCTCGGAGAGCGCCCCCAGTTCGACCAGCCACACCCCGTCGGGAAACGTCTCAAGGAGGTCTGCGCCGACATGGAGCGCGAGGCGGGTCTTGCCGCACCCGCCCGTCCCTGTCAGGGTGGCGATCCGGCTGACGGACAGGAACCGCTTGACCTCGTCCATCTCGCGCTGCCGACCGATGAAGCTGGTCAGCTGGCGGGGGAGATTGTTGGGTCGCGCATCGAGGCTCTTCAGCGTCGGGAACTCTGAGGGCAGGTCGTGGTGGAGGACCTGGAACAGCCGCTCGGGATGCTGCAGGTCCTTGAGGCGGTGAGGCCCCAGGTCGCGGAGGCCGACTCCCTGGGGCAGGTCATCCGCGATGAGATCTCGGAGCGTCTGCGAGAGGAGAATCTGCCCGCCGTGACCGGCGGCACAGATGCGCGCCGCGCGATGGACGTCTATCCCCACATAGTGGGTCTCGACGCGCAGGGGTTCGCCCGTGTGGAGCCCCATGCGCACCCGTGGATGGACGCCTTCGGGCCAGGGATGGGCGAGCACCGCGCGCTGTGCGGCGATGGCCGCCACCAGAGCGGCCCTGGCGCTGCCAAAGGCATAGAAGAGGCCGTCGCCGTGGTCCTCGATCTCCGCGCCCCCCTGGTCCTGGAAGGCCGCGCGGAGCAGCCGGTGGTGATCATCGATCAGGGCGGCATAGCGGTCGCCCAGATCCTGGAGGAGACGTGTCGACCCTTCAAGGTCCGTGAAGAGGAAAGTCACAGTACCGGAGGGTACCCCGAACATCTCCGGCCCCCCAGCAAATCGCGTGAAGGATTGCCCCAGCACACGCGGGTTCGTTAGGTCAGATGTATCTCCTGCGGCTGCGCCCGGGCCACCGATCCCGGCAAGCGGCCGAGCCCGGTTTTGGTAGACTTACTTTCGGGGGTGCGGCCTGAGGCGATGAGGGTCCTGGGATTCTCGGCATTCTTTCACGACTCGGCGGCGGCCATCGTCGAAGACGGGCGTGTCGTGGCCGCCGCTGAGGAAGAGCGATTTACCCGCGAACCCCACACGAAGGGATTTCCCTCGCACGCCATCCGGTATTGCCTCTCTGAGGCCGGCATCGCCCCTGAGGAACTCGACGTCATTGCCTTCTTCCTGGATCTCGGCCCCACTCGTCTTAAGGGCTTCGGCCAGGCGCTGCAGAACTCGCTTCGATGGGTGAGAGGGAATGCCCCGACGGCGCGCAACGCGCTGCGGTGGGCGAGAGGCAACCCGCGGACCCTGCTGCGCCTGTTCGCCCCATTCCGTGAGTCGCTGGCGGCCGCCGTCAGGTGGTCCGTGATCGTCCGCCGCGAGCTCGGGCTCGAACGGCGAATCGGACCGGTGCTGGTCGCCGTGCCGCATCATCTGGCCCACATCGGCGGCTCCTATCTCCTCAGCGGCTTCAGCGATGCGGCCATTCTCATCGCCGACGGGCGAGGGGAATGGACGACCACCACCCTGGCCGTCGGGCAGGACCGCGAATTGAAGATCCTCAGGACCTTCTCCGTCCCGGATTCCCTGGGGTTTTTCTACGGGGCGATCACGGCGTTCCTCGGCTTCCGTATGCTCGTCGATGAAGGGAAAGTGATGGGGTTGTCGTCCTATGGCCAGCCCCGCTATGACCATGCGTTTGAAGAGTTCTTGAGGGTCACCTCTGACGGACTGTTCACGCTGAACACCGGGTGTGTGGACTACTCGCTGGCCTGGAGCGCCAGACATTTTCCTGACCCGTTGGTGCGGCGGTTGGGCCCCCCGCGTGATCCCAGCGAGCCGCTCGGGGAGCGGCATGCGGACATCGCCAGGTCCCTGCAACTCCAGCTCGAACGGGCGCTCCTCTCCCTGTGTCGCTACCTGGAGCAGAGCGCCAGCAGCCGGCGGCTGTGCCTGTCTGGCGGGGTGGCATTGAACAGCGTCGCCAATGGCCGGCTGGCAGGCGAATCGTGCTGGCACGAGGTGTTTGTGCCTCCTGCTCCCGGGGATGCCGGGACGGCGCTGGGGGCGGCGGTCTGGGCGGCGGCGCAGTCTGATCGAGGCGTGCGCATCACGTTCCCTGGCCCATATCTTGGCCCGTCGTTCGGTGATGCGGAGGTCCGGTCGGCGCTGGACGGCGCCGGGCTCCCCTACGTGCACCACGCCAATGTCGCAGGCGCCGCCGCGCGGCTGCTGAGCCAGGGGCATGTCCTGGGATGGTTCCAGGGGCGAATGGAGTTTGGCCCGCGTGCGCTGGGGAACCGAAGCATTCTCGCAGATCCGAGGTCCGCGCAGGTCCGGGATCGGGTCAACACGCTCAAGGGAAGAGAGTTGTGGCGCCCGCTGGCCCCCTCCGTTCTGGCGGAGAAGGCCCAGGAGTGGTTCATCGAACCCGTCGAGTCGCCGTATATGTCGTTTGTCAAGACGGTGAGGCGGGAAAAGGCCGATCGTATTGCGGCCTGCGTCCATGTCGATGGGACCGCGCGCGTCCAGACGGTCCAGCCTGGAGCCAATCCGCGGTACTGGCACCTCCTGCAGAACCTTGAGAGACTGACGGGGGTTCCGTGCGTGCTCAACACCTCATTCAACCGGCAGGGGGAATCGATCGTGTGCAGCCCCCGCGATGCGGTCCGGAACTTCCTGGCCATGAATCTCGACTACCTGGTCATCGGCGACTATGTGGCGGCCCGGGAGGAGCACGCCCTGCCGTCCATCGGGTAGAGCGCCCGCGCGCCGGGTCCTGGAGACTGCGCACAAGACAGGAGGACAGCGCCGATGAACGAACGGGTGTGGGACGCGTCCAAGGTCGCCGAAACGATCAGCCACTCGCCGCAGCAGTTCCACCGGTTGCTCACCCAGCCTGACCTGGTCGTCGGCGTCCTGTGCATCAAGCCCGGCGGATTGGACCTGCAGGGGACGCACGCCCAGGACGAGGTCTACGCCTGTGTCGGCGGCCGGGGAGTGGTGCGGCTCGGCGACGTCGACCATGCGGTGGGCCCGGGCTCGGTCATCTTCGTGCCCGCCGGGATGCCGCACCGCTTCCACGGGAACAAGGAACTCCTGACGCTGGCCTACGTGCTCGTCCCGGGGTCCGCGGGGTGAGCCGCCTCGCCGGCCTGCGCTGCCTGCACTGCGGGACCCGCGCCCCCGCCTGGCCCGCGCCCCCGGCGTGTCCTGCCTGCCGCAGCCCCGAGTTCGCAGCCAACCTGGTGTGCGAATACGAGGACCACGGCCTCGACACGGAAGGTTTTCGCCGCCTGGCCGCCGGCCGCAGAGCGGCAGATCGGCCCGGCGGCCCGGCCCCGGCCGACCCGTCGGGCGTCTGGCGGTTCGCCCCCCTGCTGCCCGATGTGGCCGCCCCGGTCACGCTCGGTGAAGGCGACACTCCGCTGACACCGCTGCGGCGCCTGGGGTCTGAGATCGGCCTTCCGCACCTGTGGCTGAAGGACGAGTCGCAGAACCCGACCTGGTCGTTCAAGGACCGGCTCTGCAGCGTCGCGGTCAGCGTCGCCGCCGCGCATGGCGCCCCCGGCGTCGTGGCCGCCTCCACCGGCAACCACGGCGCATCCACCGCGGCGTATGCCGCGCGTGCCGGCCTGCCCTGCGCCATCTTCGCGACCCCGACCGCGCCCGCCACCATCCGGACCCTGATGCAGGCCTACGGCGCCATGGTGGTGATCGTGCCGACCACCGAGGACCGCTGGCGGATGGTGGGAGCGGTCGTGGAGCTGTGGGGATGGTTTCCGACCACCAACACCATCCTGCCGCCGGCGGGCAGCACCCCGTACGGCCTCGAAGGCTACAAGACCATCGCCTACGAGATCGCCGCGGCGCTGGAGTGGTCCGCGCCCGACGTGATGGTGATCCCGGTGTCCAACGGCGACGGCCTGATCGGGATCTGGCGGGGCTTCCAGGAAATGCTGGCGCTGGGCGTGATCGACCGGACCCCGGTGCTGGTGGCCGCTGAGCCGTACCCGGCCTACGCCGACGCCCTCCTGGATCCCCCCCATCGCCTGCGGACGGTCCCCCGCAGTGAGAGCGCAGCCTTCAACGTGGGCACCGGCGCGCCGACCTACCAGGGGCTGCTGGCATTGCGCGAAAGTGAAGGGAGCGCGATCGTCGTGGACGACGCCGCGACGCTGGCCTTCCAGCGGCGGCTGGCGGCGACCGAGGGGATCTACGCCGAGGCCTCCTCAGTGATCAGCGTCGCCGCCGCGGCGCGCCTGGCCGCCGGAGGGCAGATCGCGCCGGGCGCGCGCGTCGTCTGCCTGTCCACCTCGTCGGGGCTGAAGGACCCTGGTGTGACCGCCGCATCCCTGCCGCAGGTGCCGGTTATCGAGCCCGACCTGGGGGCGCTGGGCCGCGCCCTGGCTGAGACCTACGGCTTTACCGCTTCCCGCTGTTGAACACGTCCAGAATCGGGAACGGCCCCGCCACGTAGGTCGGCATCGCGCCGTTCCACTTCTCGATGGCCCGCATCTGCGCTTCGATCTTCCGCAGTTCCACCAGCTGCGCCGTGACGTTCTCTTTTTGAATCCGCAGCGCCTCGGCCTGAGCCCGGGCCTGCTCGATCTGCTGCTGGGCCTCCAGGCGCACGCGCTGCAGGTCGCGCTCGGCCTTGAGCACCTGCTGGGTCGCGGTCACTTTCGCTTCGATGGCCTCGTTGAAGGACTTGCTGAACGCGAAGTCGGTGATCGACATCGCCTCGGACCGGATGTGGAACCTGACGAGGCGCTCCTCCAGATTCCTCTGGATGGCGTCGCGCACCTCGGGCCGCCGCGTGATGAGCTCCTCGGCGGTGAACCGCGCGGTGGCGGCCTTCACGGCCTCCTGGATGGCCGGCTTGATGATCCGGACCTCGTAGTCCTGCCGGAGCCGCCGGTAGATGTCGACCACCTGCAGGGCGTCGAGCGAGTAGTTCAGAGTCACTTTCGCCTTCACGTCCTGCAGGTCGCGCGAGGCGGCTTCGGCGATGGCCTCGTAGGCGACCACCTGGACCGACATCAGTTCCACGGTGTTGATGAATGGCGTGACCATGTAGAGGCCCTCGCCCTTGATGGTGCCCGTCGGCGCGCCAAACCGCAGCACCACCCCGCGAAAGCCCGCCGGCACCTGCCCGAAACTGGCGGAGATCGCCAGCGTCAGCACGACGATCGCCAGGCCCAGGATCACCCCGACCCCGCTGACGCCCAGCCCGCGCCCCCGGCCCTCACTGCCGTGTTCTCTCCCACCGGCCGCCAGTCTGGCCACCAGCAGCGCGATCCCGAATCCTATGACGTAGACCACCAGCTTCAGGAATGCCATGGCATGCGCCTCCTCGGATGTCGGTCGTTGGGAATTCGGTCGGTAGGAATGCGAAGGAGATGCAAGCGGCGGCTAGCGCCCGGTCGGAGCCGGGACCCGCGCCGGCCGGGCAGCGACTTCTGAGAAATGCCGGGCTTCGAGGTCGGCTGCCGCCGGCTGGCTGTAGCCGAACCGGATGTGCGCCACCAGTGAAGGATGGACTGCGCGCACCGCCTCGAACATCAACAGCGCGACGCGACGGTAGGAGAAGTGCCCGGATTCCCTCGCCCGCAGCGGCACCACGCTGTAGAGCTCCCGGAGGTTCAAAGTCGCCAGGAAGCGCCGGTTGTGGGCGTTGGTGACCAGGTAGGCGGCCTCGTGAGGGAAGTGGGGTGCGATCTGCCGGTACGCGTCGGTCGCCCGGTCGATGGCGTCCCGGTAGCGCTGGCCGAAGCCGGCCTCGTCGATGGCCCGCGGCACCGCGTAGCCGAGCTCGACCGTGGGCGGCTGCGGGCTCTGGGTCATCATCCGGTGGCGCTTGAGGTCGAAGTACGCCCCCTGATCGCACACGATGTCGAGCGTGTAGGTCGTGTGCTCCAGTTCGCGGATCGGGGTGTCGTGCCGTTTCAGGCGGCCGATCGCCTGCTCGATGACCGCCAGCCGCTCCCCGGGGGTCATCGCCGCTGCCTGGGCCCGGGCCTCAGCGTACGACGCCCGGCCGTGGCGATAGAAGGAGGCGGCCACAATCCTGGTCTCGGCGTCCCGGTCGTAATGCTCCAGGCGGACGCCGGCCGTCCCATCCCATGCCGGTTCCGTCGCGCCGGCTTCCCGCGCCACACCCTCAAGCGCGGCAGCCGTTTCCACCAGGTACGGGTTGGGGTCGGCGTACTTCACCAGCGTCGGCACCTCGGTGCGGGCAACCTCCTTGACCTCGGCGCCGATCGCGCGGACCTCTTCCAGCGGGTGGGAGAGCATCTTGGTGATGGCGTGTTCCAGCGCGCGGGCGTTGGCGGTCATCCCCACGTTGGCCAGCGTCGCGCACGGCAGCAGGAAACGGCAGACGTCAACATACCGGGACCGGACGCGGGCCGCGTACGCCCGGTCCGTCTCCTCCGGCCTGCGCGTGTACCACTCCTCAATGACCCTGCGGACCGGCTCGAGGCTCGCGTTGTACGTCTCGAACAGGTGCCGGCAGGTATCGGCGTACAGTTTCGCGTCAGAGGAGGCGGCGATGGCCGGCGGGATATAGAACGAGTCGAAGATCTGGTACCGGGTCGATTTCTCCGTGTACGAGCAGAGGCGGTTGCTTTCCAGGCACTCGATGGCCAGGCGCGAGAGGTTCTCCAGCGCCAGGTGAAGGACCGCATGCTCGGCGACGGACCCGTGGCCGTAGCCCAGGACCCACTTCTCGTGGAACTCGCTGGAGGACTCCTCGGTGAGCTCTGATGCGATCTCCCGGAAAGGCTTCGGGCTGCGCGAGGTCTTGGCAAAGGCGACGGCTATGACCTCGGGAGGAAGGAGCCTGGGGCTGAGGAGGTAGATGTCGCGTTGACGCAGCGATGGAGTGCCGTCGATGGAGGCGAACTGTGGATGCATGGCCTTCCTCCCGGGGTCAACCGGCATATTCATCGCCGGTTGCACGAAATCCTGCTGCTTCCCCAAGATCTTGTAGGGATCGGCCGCTGATGCCCCAAGATATCGTGGAGACTGAACTCCAGCGGGAGGAGAGGGGGGCCGGAATCGCCAACATTAGGGCATGGATCTGCTCGCAACCCTGCGTGACCGGCTCCGGACGGCCCGGCCCCGCGACCTTGCCCCCCACCAGTCCAAGCGGGCGGCGGTCCTGGTCCCGGTCTTCGACTCAGGAGGGGTCCCGTACCTGCTGCTGACCAAGCGCACCGAGACCGTCGAGCACCACAAGGGCCAGATCTCCTTCCCGGGAGGCGGGGAGGAGCCGGGGGACAGAGATCTCCTGGACACGGCGCTCCGGGAGACCTATGAGGAGATCGGGCTCCCGCCGGAAGTGGTGGAGGTCTGGGGGCGGCTGGACGAGACCGAGACGGTCGTCTCCGGGTTCGCGATCACGCCCTACGTGGGCTTTATCCCGCCGCCGGCCAGGCTGCGGCCCAACCCGAACGAGATCCAGGAGATCGTCTCGGTGCCGCTGGAGGTGTTCCTCAATCCAGCGAACCTGCGGGTCGAGCGCGTGGCGCCTGACGGGCGCGAGATGGAACTCCTCTTTTACGACTATCCCCCGCACGTGATCTGGGGCGCGACGGCGCGGATTATCAAGAGCATGGTCCGGCTGCTGGCTGACGAGGCCGAGAGGGCGTTCCGCAGCCAGGCCCAGGGAGGGGGGGATCGGTGAGGGTCGCGATCTTTTCCGACGTCCATGGCAACGCCGTCGGCCTGGACGCGTCCTGGCTGACGAAGCATACAGGAAGAAGGGACGGTTCACTGATGCCGGTGCGACTCGTCGTGCTCGACCTCGACCTCACCCTGTGGGATCACCGGAACGTCACGGGGCTCGTGCGACCCTTCCGGCGGGTCGACGACGAGACGATCGAAGATCAGGGTGAGGTGCGCGTGACCCTGTTCCCGGGGGTCCGCGCGCTTCTCGAGGGGCTCCGCGAGCGCGGGCTCATCATCGCCTGCGCCTCCTGGAACGATCCGCAGGCGGTGGAGGAGATCTTCGATCTGCTTGAGCTGGGTCACTACTTCGACCACAGAAAAGTCGAGCCACATCCCCACAAGCAATTGACCATCAGCGCCCTCTTCGCCGAACTGGCGGAGGGCGGCATCAGCCTGGCGCCGGACCAGGTTCTATACGTCGACGACCGCACCCTGCACCTGGACGCCGTGCGGGCGGCGGTCGGGCCGATCCGCTTTCTCCAGTACGGGGTCGACATCCGGTCGCTGGATGAGATCCTGCGCTACCTGGACCGGGCCGAGGCGAGTCCCGCACTTCCGGCCGGCACCGAACGGTCGACCTGAGCCCGCCGGTCAGATCAGGAGGGTGCCATGTTCCTCGGTCACTACGGCGTCGCACTCGCGGCGAAGAAGGCAGCCCCTGCGGTGTCGTTGGGAACGCTGATGCTGGCGGCCCAGCTCGCCGATCTGCTCTGGCCGATCTTCCTGTTGGTCGGGGTAGAGCACGTCCGGATCCACCCCGGCATCACGGCGGTGTCGCCCCTGGACTTCTACAACTACCCGATCACACACAGCCTGGTGGGTGCCCTGGGATGGTCGCTGCTGTTCGGCCTGATCTACGGACTCACCCGGCACTATCCGCGGGGCGCCTGGGTCCTCGGCGGGGCGGTGTTCTATCTCCGCACCACCAGCGCCAGCGACGCCGTGGGGCGGTATGCGCTGTGGGCGCTCCTCGTCCTGCTCGCCGTCCTGTACGCGGCATCCCTTGCAGGACCCGCGCCCCCGAGTGCGATGGCGATCGCCATCGGGGGACTGGCACTTTGGCTCTTCATCCCGTGGGCCTACTGGATCGACCGCCATCGCGTGCCGGCAGGATGACCCTGCCGGGGGCCCGGCTCCGCCACCCGGCTGCGCTATACTAAACGCTGGTATGGGCGGAACCCCAGACCTGAGCCGGTTGATCTATCTTGACTACGCGGCGACCACCCCGGTCGATCCCCGCGTACTGGACGCCATGCGACCGTACTTCGCAGAGCGCTTCGGCAACCCGGGGAGCGTGCACCAGTTCGGGCAGAGCGCGCGGGCGGCGGTCGACGAGGCGCGGGCGGCGGTGGCGCACCTGATCGGCGCGCTGCCGAAGGAGATCGTCTTCACCTCAGGCGCCACCGAGGCGAACAACGCCGCGATCTTCGGGGCCGTCTACGCCCGGGGCGTGCCCGACCGGCACGTCATCACCGCGGCCACCGAGCATCATGCGGTGCTCGAGCCGTGCCGGTGGCTGGAAGCCCACGGGGTGAGCGTGACGGTCCTGCCCGTGGACCGGCATGGGATCGTCGATCCGGACGCGGTCCGCCGGGCCATCCGTCCGGAGACGGTACTGGTCAGCGTCATGCACGGCAACAACGAGATCGGGACGCTGGGGCCGGTCGCCGAGATCGCCGCGATCGCGCGCGAGCACGGCGTCCCGTTTCACACTGACGCCACCCAGAGCGCGGGCATCGTGCCGATCGATGTGAAGGCGCTGGGCGTGGATCTGCTCTCCCTGTCCGCGCACAAGCGCTATGGGCCCAAGGGGATCGGCGCCCTGTACGTTCGCACCGGCGTGCAGATCGAACCGTTCCAGCACGGCGGGAGCCAGGAGCGCGGCCGCCGCGGCGGGACGGAGAACGTCCCGGCGATCGTCGGGTTCGGCGAGGCGGCCCGGATCGCGCTGGCGAGCATGGCCGACGAGGCGGCGCGGCTGGCCGGCCTGCGCGAGCGGTTGAGCGCGGGGCTGGCGGCCATCGACGGCGCGCGCCTCAACGGGCATCCGACGCGGCGCCTGCCGGGCATCGTCAACGCCTCGTTCGCCGCCTCCGACAGCGAGTCGCTCCTGCTGGCGCTCGACCTGGAGGGCATCGCCGCCTCCAGCGGCTCAGCGTGCACGTCGGGGAGTCTTGAGCCCTCGCACGTGATCGCCGCCCTGGGCGTGCCGCCCTCGTTCGCCGCCGGTACCCTGCGGTTCTCGCTGGGGCGATGGACGACGCTGGAAGAGATCGACGCGATGCTGGAGGCGCTCCCGCGCATCCTCGCGACCATCCGCCGCGCCGCCGCCGGTCGGCGTTGACACTCCTGGCCAACTTTGCGATGATGAAACGTGGCCTGCCACGCGGTCAGGACAAGGCTTGGCGCCACTGACGGTGACGGCGTTGTTCGAGTACCTCCCGATCCTCGTGCACTTTGTGCTCGTCGTTGGCCTCACCGTCTCCCTGCTCGGCGCGCACGCGCTGCTCGGCGGCAGCCGCCCGACCCCCCCAAAACAGGAACCGTACGAATCCGGCGTGTGGCCCATCGGCACCTCGCGCGAGCGCAACCCGATCCGGTACTATGTCATCGCGATGCTGTTCATCCTGTTTGATATCGAGACGGTCTTCCTGTTCCCCTGGGCGGTGGTCTTCCGCCGGCTGGGGACCTTCGGTCTCGTTGAGATGCTGGTGTTTATCGGCGTGCTCGGCCTGGGGCTGATCTACGCGTGGAAGCGGCAGGCGCTGGAATGGCAGTGACGTCGACTCCAACGACCGACCGTGACGCCGCCGAGTTCGAGAAGCGGATCCTGACCACCACTGTCGAGCGCATGACCCGGTGGGCGCGGTCGGGGAGCATCTGGCCCGCCCAGTTCGGCCTGGCCTGCTGCGCCATCGAGATGATGGCGGCCGCAGCGGCGCGGTTTGACATCGCGCGCTTCGGGAGCGAACTCTTCCGGGCCTCGCCGCGGCAGGCCGACCTGCTCATCGTGTCCGGCCGCGTCTCGCAGAAGATGGCCCCGGTGCTGCGGCACATCTACGACCAGATGCTGGAGCCCAAGTGGGTCATCGCCATGGGCGACTGCGCGTCCTGCGGGGGGGTCTTCAACAACTACGCCCTGGTGCAGGGCGTCGACAAGATCGTGCCCGTGGACGTGTACGTGGCCGGGTGCCCGCCTCGCCCCGAGGCGCTGCTGTACGGCCTCCTCAAACTCCAGGAGAAGATTACCCGGACCGGGGGCCGGCGGTGACGACGCCTGCCGCCCTGATCGCCCGCGTACAGGAGCAGTGCGGCCCCGCGGCCGTCGAGGTGGTGGAGTTTCTCGGAGAGACGACGGTGGTCGTCGCATCCGGCCGCATCCTCGACGTGCTCCAGGCCCTGCGCGACCCTGCAGGCACGCCCCTGGTGCTGACCGATCTCACCGCCGTGGACCGGTATCCGGCCGAACCCCGCTTCGAGGTCGTCTACCTGCTGACGGGGTATCACCCGCCGATCCGGGTGCGGGTGAAGGCGCGCCTGCCGGGAGACCAGCCGGCGATCGCCAGCGCGACCGGCCTATATCCAGCGGCCAACTGGCTGGAGCGCGAGGTCTTCGATCTGTTCGGCGTCCGGTTTGATGGGCATTCGGAGCTCAGGCGGATCCTGTTGCCGGACGACTGGGAAGGGCATCCGCTGCGGAAGGACTTTCCGCTCACCGAGGAGCCGGTCGAGTTCGTCGACCACGTGCCCAAGGTTCCCAGCACCATCATTCCGAAGTCGCCGCCGCAACCCTAAGGAGTGGATGCACCGGCGGTCGCCCGGCCCGTGCGGGCGACCGCGACCGGCGCAAGCGACGGAGTGCGAGATCACCATGCCTGAGACGCGCACCGAGACGGTGACCATCAACATGGGCCCGCAGCACCCGGCGACGCACGGGGTGCTGCGGCTCGTGCTCGAGCTGGAGGGCGAGGTTATCCTCGGCGCCCAGCCCGTGATCGGATACCTCCACACCGGCTTCGAAAAGGAGATGGAGACCAGGACCTACCACCAGAACATCGTCTTCCCGGCGCGGATCGAGTACCTGGCGACGTTCATCGAGGAGACGGCCTATGTGCTGGCGGTGGAGAAGCTGCTGGGGATCACGCCACCCCCCCGGGCGCAGATCGCGCGGGTCATCCTGATGGAGCTGTCCCGCATCGCCAGCCATCTGGTCTGGCTGGGGAGCAGCGCCATCGACGTGAACGTGAGCAGCGCGTTCATGTACTGCTTCCAGGACCGGGAGGGAATCCTCGACATCTTCGATATGGTCTCCGGTCAGCGCATGATGCATGGCTACATGCGGATCGGCGGCCTGCAGTGGGACCTGCCCGAGGGGTTCGAGGCGCGTGTCCGCCGGCTCGTCGATGGCCTGGCGGCGCGCGTAGACGAGTACGAGACGCTGCTGACCGACAACCTGATCTGGCGCAAGCGGACCGAGGGCATCGCGGTGCTCTCCGCCGAAGACGCCCTGCGGTATGGATGCACCGGCCCCATCCTGCGCGGCTCCGGGGTCAACTACGACGTCCGGAAGGCGTTTCCGTACAGCGGTTATGAGCAATTCGAGTTCGACGTGCCGCTTGGGACGCGCGGCGATGCGTTCGACCGGTATCTGATCCGGATGGAGGAGATGCGGCAGAGCCGGCGCATCATTCTCCAGGCGCTGGACCTCCTCCCCGGTGGGCCGGTGCTCGTCGACGATCGGAAGATCGCCCTGCCCCCGCGCGCCGAGCTCGTGCGCAGCATGGAGGCGGTCATTCATCAGTTCAAGCTGGTCAGCGAGGGCATCCGCCCGCCCGTCGGAGAGGTGTACGTGGCGGTGGAGTCGCCGCGGGGCGAGAAAGGCTACTACGTGGTCAGCGACGGCAGCAACCGGCCGGCGCGGGTCCGCGTGCGGTCGGCGTCGTTCAACAACCTGCAGGCCCTGCCGGTGATGCTCTACCGCTGCTACGTCGCCGACTGCGTCGTGGCCATTGCCAGCATCGACATCGTGCTGGGAGACGTGGACCGATGACGACCGGGCCGGCCGCCGCCCCGGGGCTGGGCGAGGCCGCGCGGCGGGAGATCCGCGCTCTGGCCGGCCTCTACGAGCACAGGCAGTCAGCGCTGCTGCCGGCGTTGTTCGCGGCTCAGGAGGAAGCCGGATGGCTGACGCCTGAGGCGCTGGCCGG